>NZ_SCOK01000013.1:0-127113 GCF_005502555.1 Pseudomonas sp. D(2018) | reverse complement strand
CCGTTGCCCCGTTGCCCCGATCCTACCATGGGAGGTTCCGCCTACAGCAACAAACTAGAAGCAAGAAGTGCGCATACGAAGCAGAGACTGAATGCTGTAGAAATGCACAAATCCAGGACTGCCAATGGCAGTACAGAAGAGAAGCTGAGCCCTCGCCCACTGGACAAAGGCGGCTGATAACTAACCAGCCTTCGCTCGATAGCAGCACAAAATCCCGGTGGCACAAAAAGTGGCACAAAATTCAGGCCCCAGACAAAACACCCGCCCATAAAAAAATCCAGTCACCGCTAAGTGACTGGATTTTCTAGGGTTTTTTGGTCGGGACGGAGTGATTCGAACACTCGACCCCTTGCACCCCATGCAAGTGCGCTACCAGGCTGCGCTACGCCCCGACGTTTTGTAGCTCGCTCCGGATCACCGGAAGCGGAGCGAACTATACATTAAGCTTTTGAATTGTGGAAGGTTTTTTTGAAAACTTCACTTCCGCAATACGTGAAGGACATCCTCGAGCTCGGAGATCATCTGGCGGATGAGCTGCTTGTACTGCGTGGTGTCTTCCTTGGCTTCGTCTCCGGAGAGGCGCTGGCGCGCCCCGCCGATGGTGAAGCCTTGATCGTATAGCAGCGCCCGGATCTGCCGAATCATCAGCACATCCTGGCGCTGGTAGTAGCGCCTGTTCCCGCGCCGCTTTACCGGGTTGAGCTGGGGAAATTCCTGCTCCCAGTAACGCAGCACATGGGGCTTGACTGCGCAGAGTTCACTAACTTCGCCAATAGTGAAGTAACGCTTGCCTGGAATCGGCGGTAACTCGTCGTTATGACTTGGTTCCAGCATAAGCTTCGACCCTGGCTTTGAGTTTCTGCCCTGGACGGAAAGTGACCACACGGCGAGCCGTGATCGGGATTTCCTCTCCTGTCTTCGGGTTTCGGCCAGGCCGCTGACGCTTGTCGCGCAAGTCGAAATTGCCGAACCCGGACAACTTCACCTGTTCGTTGTGTTCCAGCGCCTGACGGATTTCCTCGAAGAACAGCTCCACCAATTCCTTGGCTTCCCGTTTATTCAGGCCAAGCTCTTCATAAAGACGTTCAGCCATCTCAGCTTTCGTCAGAGCCCCCATACGCTACTTCCTTAACGTGGCATTGAACCTGTCTTCCAGCGAGGTGACGATGTTTTGCGTTGTGTTGTTCACCTCATCGTCAGTAAGAGTGCGCGATGGATGCTGCCAGGTCAAGCCGACCGCCAAGCTTTTTCTAAGCGGATCAATGCCTTTACCGTGATACACGTCAAATAGCCTGAGGTCAGTCAGCCATTCGCCGGCCGCTTCACGGATGGTGGCGAGCACCGACTCGGCGGCAACGTCGCGATCCACCAGCAGGGCGAGGTCACGGCGCACTTCAGGGAAGCGCGAAAGTTCGCTGAACTTCGGCAGCTTGCCTTGCATCACTTCGGCCAGTACCAGCTCGAACATGTAGACCGGCTGATCCAGGTCCAGTGCCTTGGCGAGCTCCGGGTGCAGTGCACCGAGGAAGCCAACCAGGCGCCCTTCTCTTTCGATGCGAGCGGTCTGACCCGGATGAAGGGCAGGATGTTCGCCCGCCACGAAGCTGAACGCACCGAGGTTGCCAGCAGCGCCGAGGATGGCCTCTACATCCGCCTTGGCATCGTAGAAGTCGATCGCGTCACGGCCGTGTGCCCAGCCTTCCGGTAGACGGGAACCACACAGAACGCCAGACAGCATCGGCTCTTGCTTCAGGCCTTCGAGTTGGCCAACGAAGCGCAGGCCGCTTTCGAACAGGCGCACACGGGACTGCTGGCGATTGAGGTTGTGCTGCAGTGCACTGACCAGGCCCGGCCACAGCGAGGAACGCATGGCGGCCATGTCTGCAGAGATGGGGTTGGCCAGCATCAGCGGCTTCACGCCCGGATTGAACAGCTCGAACAGCTTCGGATCGATGAAGCTGTAGGTAATGGCTTCGTGGTAGCCGCGAGCCACCAGCAGGCGACGCAAGGCCGGCAATTCGACAGCCGCCTCGGAACGTGCGCGGGGCGCGAGGCGGGCTTGCGGGTAACGAACCGGCAGGCGGTTGTAGCCATAGAGACGGCCCAGCTCTTCGATCAGGTCCACTTCCAGGCTGATGTCGAAGCGGTGACTCGGCACTTCAACGCTCCATTGGCCGGCACCTTCAGCGGTGACCTTCAGGTCCAGCGCGGTGAGCAGGCGCTCGATTTCAGCAGCGTCCATCTCCATGCCCAGCATCTGGGTGATGCGATCGGCACGCAGGGTTACCGGCGCAACGTTCGGCAGATGCTCCTGACTGGCGGCTTCGATGATCGGACCGGCTTCGCCGCCAACAATTTCCAGCAGCAGGCCGGTGGCGCGCTCCATGGCTTCGCGGGCGAGTTGGAAGTCGACACCACGCTCGAAGCGGTGGGACGAATCGGTATGCAGGCCGTAGGAACGTGCCTTGCCCGCGACAGCAATGGTGTCGAAGAAGGCGCTTTCCAGGAACAGATCGCAGGTCTTGTTGCTGACGCCGCTGTGCTCGCCACCCATGACGCCGGCGATGGCCAGGGCACGGTTGTGGTCGGCGATGACCAGGGTGTCGGGACGCAGGGTGACTTCCTGGCCGTCCAGCAGGACGAGCTTCTCACCCTCCTCCGCCATACGTACGCGGATGCCACCATTGATCTCGGCGAGATCAAAGGCGTGCATCGGCTGGCCGAGTTCAAGCATCACGTAGTTGGTGATGTCGACTGCGGCATCGATGCTGCGCACTTCGGAGCGACGCAGACGCTCGACCATCCAGAGCGGAGTCGGGCGGGACAGGTCGACGTTGCGGATCACGCGACCGAGATAGCGCGGGCAGGCAGCCGGTGCAGACACTTCGACCGGACGCACTTCGTCATGGGCCGGTGCAACAGCGGCAACTTGCGGACGGGTAACCGGAGCGGCATAGAGCGCACCCACTTCGCGAGCGAGGCCGGACAGGCTCAGGCAGTCGCCACGGTTCGGGGTCAAGCCCAGCTCGATGATCACGTCATCCAGGCCCAGGTAGGCGCGAACGTCCTGCCCAACAGGCGCATCGGCAGCCAGTTCCATCAGGCCATCGTTTTCATCGCTGATCTGCAGTTCGGAAGCAGAACAGAGCATGCCGTTGGACTCGACGCCACGCAGCTTGGCTTTCTTGATCTTGAAGTCGCCCGGCAGTTCAGCGCCGATCATGGCGAAGGGGATCTTCAGGCCGGGGCGCACATTCGGCGCGCCACACACAACCTGCAAGGTCTCGGTGCCATTGCTCACCTGGCAGACGCGCAGCTTGTCGGCGTCCGGGTGTTGTTCGGTGCTCAGCACCTCGCCCACGACCACGCCACTGAAGGCACCGGCTACCGGAGTAACGCTGTCGACTTCAAGGCCAGCCATGGACAGACGAGCCACCAGCTCGTCGCGGGATACCTGCGGGCTTACCCAGCTCCGCAGCCATTGTTCACTGAATTTCATCCTGCTCTCCTAAGGGAATCGTTTCGGACACTACGACCTAGCGGAATTGCGCGAGGAAGCGCAGGTCGTTGTCGAAGAACAGGCGTAAGTCGTTGACGCCATAACGCAGCATGGCCAAACGTTCCACACCCATCCCGAAGGCGAAGCCCTGGTATTTCTCCGGATCGATGCCGGACATGCGCAGCACGTTCGGGTGAACCATGCCGCAGCCCATCACTTCCAGCCAGCCGGTCTGCTTGCACACGCGGCAACCCTTACCGGAGCACATCACGCACTGCATGTCGACTTCGGCAGACGGCTCGGTGAAGGGGAAGAAGGAGGGACGGAAGCGAACGCCGAGGTCTTTCTCGAAGAAAACGCGCAGGAACTCTTCGATGGTGCCCTTGAGATCGGCGAAGCTGATGCCTTCGTCTACCAGCAGGCCTTCAACCTGGTGGAACATCGGCGAGTGGGTGATATCCGAGTCGCAGCGATAGACACGGCCGGGGCAGACGATGCGGATCGGCGGTTGCTGGGACTCCATGGTGCGCACCTGTACCGGCGAGGTGTGGGTACGCAGCAGCATGTTCGCATTGAAGTAGAAGGTGTCGTGCATTGCCCGGGCCGGGTGGTGGCCAGGGATGTTGAGCGCTTCGAAGTTGTGGTAGTCGTCTTCGACCTCAGGGCCTTCGGCAATGCCGTAGCCGATCCGGGTGAAGAACTGCTCGACGCGCTCCAGAGTGCGAGTCACCGGGTGCAGGCCACCAGAGGCCTGACCGCGGCCCGGCAGGGTCACGTCGATACGCTCGGCCGCGAGCTTGGCCGTGAGGGCTGCCTGCTCAAGCGACGCTTTGCGGGTGTTCAATGCGTCCTGAACGCGCTCCTTGGCAGCATTGATCAGGGCACCTACCTTGGGACGCTCCTCTGCCGGCAGGTCACCCAGGGTCTTCATTACCTGGGTCAGTTCGCCCTTCTTGCCAAGGTAGTGAACGCGAATCTGCTCCAAGGCATTCACGTCTTCAGTTTGTTGCACGGCCTCAAGCGCTTGCGAGACCAGCGCATCCAGATTTTCCATGTACAGACTCCAGATACGAAATAGGGGAAGAGCGCAAGGCCCTTCCCCTATCGGTGACGTTCAGCACCGGGCAAGCCCGGTGATTGTCGGGGGACTTAAGCCAGAACGGCCTTAGCTTTCTCGACAATCGCAGCAAACGCCGCTTTTTCGTTCACTGCCAGGTCGGCCAGAACCTTACGGTCGATCTCGATGGCAGCTTTTTTCAGGCCAGCGATCAGGCGGCTGTAGGACAGACCGTTCTGACGAGCACCAGCGTTGATACGAGCGATCCACAGAGCGCGGAACTGACGCTTGCGCTGACGGCGGTCACGGTAGGCGTATTGGCCAGCCTTGATTACCGCCTGCTTGGCAACGCGGAACACACGCGAACGTGCGCCGTAGTAGCCTTTGGCGAGTTTCAGAATCTTTTTGTGACGCTTGCGAGCGATGACGCCACGCTTAACACGAGCCATGAGTAAACTCCTCTAAAATCTTGACCAGATTAACGAACGCGCAGCATGCGCTCTACTTTGCGGACGTCAGACGGGTGCACCAGGGTGCAGCCGCGCAGCTGACGCTTACGCTTGGTAGTCATCTTGGTCAGGATGTGGCTCTTGAAAGCGTGCTTGTGCTTGAAGCCGGAAGCGGTCTTCTTGAAGCGCTTCGCAGCACCGCTCTTGGTTTTCATCTTTGGCATGTTCGGATACTCCGCATTCAATCAATACATATAACCGCAAGGCCTGCCAGTGCCCTGGGGGTTATTTTCGCTTTTTGGGGGCGATGACCATCATCAGCTGGCGTCCTTCCAGCTTAGGATGCTGCTCTACGGTGCCGTATTCGACGAGGTCAGCTTCGACCCGCTTCAACAGCTCCAAGCCCAGCTCCTGGTGGGCCATCTCACGACCGCGGAATCGCAGGGATACCTTGGCCTTGTCCCCTTCACTTAGGAAACGTACCAGGTTGCGTAGTTTTACCTGGTAATCCCCTTCTTCCGTCCCTGGACGAAACTTGATTTCTTTAATCTGCTGCTGGTGCTGGTTCTTCTTTGCCGCAGCGGCCTGCTTCTTCTTCTCGAAGAGGTGCTTGCCGTAATCCATGATCCGGCAAACAGGCGGCACCGCATCGGCAGAAATCTCTACCAGATCCAGCTTGGCTTCTTCAGCAGCGCGAAGCGCTTCATCAATCGAGACGACGCCAATTTGCTGGCCGTCAGCACCAATCAACCGCACCTCACGAGCCGAGATATTCTCGTTGATCGGGGCCTTCGGTTGAGTCCGCTTGTCCTGTCTCATTTCACGCTTAATAGTGATTACTCCAATTCTTGGCGACCACGCCGGGAAACCGTTTGTGCGAGCAACTCAGAGAAGCTTTCGAAGGGCATGGAACCCAGATCGACACCCTCTCGGGTGCGCACAGCAACGGATCGAGTCTCAACCTCCCGGTCTCCAATAACCAAGAGATAGGGAACCTTGAGCAAAGTATGCTCGCGGATTTTAAAGCCGATTTTTTCGTTTCTCAAGTCGGACTTGGCACGGAACCCGCTTTCGTTGAGCGCGCGCTCCACTTCGAGGGCGAAATCGGCCTGTTTGTCGGTGATGTTCATGATCACCGCCTGGGTCGGCGCCAGCCAGGCTGGGAACGCACCAGCGTAGTGCTCGATCAGCATGCCGATGAAGCGCTCGAAGGAACCGAGGATTGCACGATGCAACATCACCGGACGCTTACGGTTGTTATCTTCGGCGATATAGCTGGCATCCAGACGCTCCGGAAGGTTCGGATCGTACTGCAGGGTACCGCACTGCCAGTTACGACCGAGGCAGTCTTTCAGGGTGAACTCGATCTTTGGACCGTAGAACGCACCCTCGCCCGGCTGGTATTCCCAGCTCAGGCCGGACTCGTTGAGCGCATCCGCCAGGGCACCTTCGGCTCGATCCCACAGCTCGTCGGAACCTACGCGCTTGACCGGACGAGTGGACAGTTTCATCGAAATATCGGCGAAACCGAAGTCCTTGTAGACCTGCAGGGTCAGCTTGATGAAGTCAGCCGCTTCCTTCTTCACCTGATCTTCGGTGCAGAAAATGTGAGCATCGTCCTGAGTGAAGCCGCGCACACGCATGATGCCGTGCAGGGCGCCGGACGGCTCGTTACGGTGGCAGGCACCGAACTCGGCCAGACGCAGCGGCAAGTCGCGGTAGGATTTCAGGCCCTGGTTGAAGATCTGCACATGGCACGGGCAGTTCATCGGCTTGACCGCATAGTCGCGACTTTCCGACGAAGTGGTGAACATGTTCTCGGCATAGTTGGACCAGTGGCCCGAACGCTCCCAGAGAATGCGGTCGACCACCTGCGGAGTACGCACCTCCACATAGCCATGATCGCGCTGAACCTTGCGCATGTACTGCTCCAGAACCTGGTAAACAGTCCAGCCACTCGGATGCCAGAACACCATGCCAGGCGCTTCTTCCTGCAGATGGAACAGGTCCAACTGCTTGCCGATACGACGGTGATCGCGCTTTTCAGCCTCTTCGATGCGCTGGATATAGGCAGCCAGCTGCTTCTTGTCAGCCCAGGCAGTGCCATAGATACGCTGCAGTTGCTCATTCTTCGAGTCGCCGCGCCAGTAGGCACCGGAAATCTTTGTTAGCTTGAACGCCTTGAGGAAGCGGGTATTCGGCACGTGCGGACCACGGCACATGTCCACGTATTCCTCATGGAAATACAGGCCCATGGCGGTCTCGTCTGGCATGTCGTCGACCAGGCGCAGCTTGTATTCCTCACCACGCGACTTGAACAGCTCGATAACCTCGGCGCGCGGAGTCATCTTCTTGATGACGTCGTAGTCCTTGTCGATCAGCTCAGCCATACGCTTTTCGATGGCCGCCATATCCTCGAGCGTAAAGGAACGCTCGAAGGCGATGTCGTAATAAAAGCCTTCTTCAATGACCGGACCGATAACCATTTTGGCGCTCGGATAGAGCTGCTTGACGGCATGGCCGACCAGGTGCGCGCAGGAGTGGCGAATGATCTCCAGCCCTTCCTCGTCCTTGGGAGTCACAATCTGCAGCGAGGCATCGTCTTCGATCAGATCGCAAGCATCGACCAGCTTGCCGTTGACCTTACCGGCCAGGGTTGCCTTGGCCAGGCCCGCACCAATGGACTGAGCCACCTCAAGCACGGAAACAGGTTTGTCGAAAGTGCGCTGACTGCCGTCAGGAAGAGTGATGATGGGCATGGCGCCTCCTCTCCTAGTGGTGACCTCTACCAAAGGCCACATGGGTTGGGATGAGCCAGTACGCGATTCGACGGCATGCCTGCCATACGGTGGCAGGAGCCTTGCGGCAAACCAAAGCCGAACCAGAGTCACTGGAGGTAATAATGAAGAGCGGGATGCTTTCAGAAAGCCGAACCCCTGACAAGCGCAAAAAAAGAAAGGGCCACGCGAGTGACCCTTGCCTTCCGAGCGAGCCGGACATCACGCCAATGGTGACAACCTGCCCCAAAACGCCTTGCGCCAAAGGGAATGACACGCTGTAAACGTCACGAAAGCGCACAGTCTAGCACAACGGAATCAATAGCTTAGCGATGTATTTACGGGCGACGGTAGTGAAGCCACCCGGGAAAGAGACAACTCCCGGCAGGAATGACGAGCTGACTCCCCATAAAGATTGCTAGCGACTTGAACGACCCGCAACGCACGAACCACGCAACTGAAGCCCCCCCAGCCCACCGCCCCAAGTCAATCATCACCCTCGCATTTGACCTCTTTCTTGTACTCGTCACGCTTGGCTTCAACCTTGACCCGACAGGGGCCATCCCAGTATTCGTCCTTCCACTCACCCCGGCGCCAAGTCCTGCCACGCCCATCCGGGCACTTGACCTCCAGCTTGTAGTCGCCCTTGTCAGAGACCTCTTTCACGCGACAGGGCCCATCCCGGTACTCGTCTTCCCACTTTTCATCACGATGATCAGCGATAGCCCAACCAGAAAGGAAAGAGAACGCGAGAAACGCACCCGCCAAAGACCCAGCACCCATGACACCTCCGCCAACGCACCCAGATAAAAGCCTCACATGAACTGAAAAACGCCAGTTATCCCTAAGACACTGACGCCACAACAATTGCTCCCTACCCGAGGCTGACGCGAGCAGTCGATAGAGCGACATCGGGCGGCGCCCAGCAGCGCGAGCCCCCAACCTCGACTCTCGACACGACAGCGCTCGACCACCCATCGCCATTCAAGGCCCGAGACCGTCAACGGACTTGACACAAAGGCACAAAGACATCAAAAAGCCATCACCTCTTCTGCCAGTGAGATTCCAAGGATGACTTCCGCAACTCATGGTGCGCCGGGCTCCGCCTTCAGCACCTGCATTGCAGCCGATGAAACGCCCGCCTTCCCCACCAAGGCAGACTTGACCGAAATCACCTCCAGGCTCAAACACCTTGAAGCCGTGCGCTCGCATCATCTCGAGATTGTGTCCTTCAACCTTGAGAACCTGAAGCGGGCACTTAGTCTGTAGACAACCCCTCCCCGCTTTCGCGAAAGATGTGGCAGCACGACAGAACAAGGAGACCGGTAGCACGAGCAGACCAATGCAAATGCCCACCCCTCGATGATCGCCACCCCAAGCGACCAACCGAAGAAACCAGCATCACAATCACTAAGTACCTACCGCGAGAAAAGGGCGGCCAGCAAAAAGGCTCCGCGGCATGGCCGATGTCGGCAGACCAAATTGACCTAAGTTGATACCGAAGATCAGCCCCACCCGTCGACACGCGACCCTCGCAGAGCTTGCCGACACCAACGCCAGCAGCAAGGCCACCGCCTCACACCTGAACAATGAATTCGGCATCCAGCGCAGACCTCGCACGAACCTGAAGACCCGGGCTTGCAGCACCAAACAGGACGGACTCGCCAAACCATGGCAAAGCGCGAGGCGCTTGACGAGACTAAACCCATCCCTCGGGCTTGCCTGGACACTCACCAGAAGACGGACACTATGAAGAAATCGCGAAAACAAAAAGGGGCGACCCTTTCGGATCGCCCCTCTTAGCCCCGCGTGACGCGGGTTCGATTTGGTAGGCACAATTGGACTCGAACCAACGACCCCCACCATGTCAAGGTGGTGCTCTAACCAACTGAGCTATGTGCCTTCGATGGGTGCGCATTCTACGGATTAACTTTTCCCTGTCAACACCTTTTTTTCGCTAACCCTCTGAAAAAGTGGATTTTTTACTGTTCACCGCCTCGTTGAATATTTTGCACAGAGGCTAGCCGGCCCGTTTTAACTCAGGTAGCATCAGCACATCTGTAAAAAATAAAAAACAGAGATTCCATTATGACGCACACTCCCTACCCTCAGTCCTATTACGCGTTCTCGGCCAACCCGGTACCGGCTCGCCCTGAACTGCAAGGCGAGACCGAAACCGACGTCTGCATCATTGGCGCAGGCTACACCGGCCTATCTACCGGCCTCTTCCTTCTGGAGAACGGCTTCAAGGTCACGATCCTCGAAGCCGCCAAGGTCGGTTTCGGCGCATCCGGCCGCAACGGTGGCCAGATCGTGAACAGCTACAGCCGCGACATCGATTCGATCGAGCGCGCCGCTAACCCAAAGAACGCCAAACTGATGGCCGACATGGCCTTCGAGGGCGGCCGCATCATTCGCGACCGCATCAAGAAGTACGACATCCAGTGCGATCTGAAGGATGGTGGCGTATTCGCAGCCATCACCAAGAAGCAGATGGGTCATCTGGAAGCCCAGAAGAAGCTGTGGGAGCGCTTTGGTCACACCCAGCTCGAAATTCTGGACGCCAAACGCATTCGCAAAGTTGCGGCGACCGACAACTATATCGGCGGCATGCTGGACATGAGCGGTGGCCATATCCACCCGCTCAACCTCGCCCTCGGCGAAGCCGCGGCCGTTGAGTCCCTGGGCGGAGTCATCCACGAACAAAGCCCGGCCACTCGCATCGAACGCGGCGCCAACCCGGTGGTACACACCCCGAAAGGTCGTGTGAAAGCCAAGTTTGTCGTCGTGGCCGGCAACGCCTATCTGGGCAACCTGGTTCCCGAGCTGGCCAGCAAGTCCATGCCTTGCGGCACCCAAGTGATCACCACCGAGCCGCTGTCGGACGACTTGGCCAAGACCCTGCTGCCGCAGGATTACTGCGTCGAGGACTGCAACTACCTGCTGGATTACTACCGTCTTTCCGGCGACAAGCGCCTGATCTACGGCGGCGGCGTGGTCTACGGTGCCCGTGACCCGGCGAACATCGAAGCCATCATCCGGCCGAAGATGCTGAAGACCTTCCCGCAACTCAAGGACGTGAAGATCGACTTCGCCTGGACCGGAAACTTCCTGCTGACCCTGTCGCGCCTGCCCCAGGTCGGCCGGATCGGCGACAACATCTACTACTCCCAAGGCTGCAGCGGCCACGGCGTCACTTACACCCACATCGCGGGCAAGGTGATTGCCGAAACCCTGCGCGGCCAGGCCGAGCGCTTCGACGCTTTCGCCAGCCTGCCGCACTACCCCTTCCCTGGCGGTCGCATGTTCCGCGTGCCGTTCACTGCGATGGGCGCGTGGTACTACAGCCTGCGCGACAAGCTGGGCGTCTGATTCGCCTGCAAACGAAAGCGGCGCCCCAGGGCGCCGTTTTCGTTTCCGTGACTGCCTGTCAGGGCATTTGCAGCCGTGCCATCTTCGCTGCGTTGACCTGGCCCGCCGCAGCAAGCTCATCGGCCGCCTTCAGCCAGCGAGCCCGCTCCACCGATGCCGGCAACTGGTTCGGCGCCTGCACCAGCACTGCCCAGCTCCCCGCTTCACCCCAGCCCGACTCAAATTCACTGAAACTCATCAGGGCGCGGCGCTCATGACCGTGGCGCAACAGCACTTGCTGGTTGGCTCGGTCGTAGCCGATCAACAGCGCATAGCGCCAGGAGGGCATCCAGCCGAAGCCTTCGCGCAAATGCACCAGCACTGGGTTGCCCGCAGCCACCTGCTCCAACAACTCATCCATCTGGTTACCCAGCGGATAAACCATCAAGCCATGCTGACGCGCCGTCGCCACCAGCCCCTCCCGTATGGAGGCTTCCTTCTGGGGCAGTTGCAGCTCTTTTTCGATCATGCCCGGCGTTACCTCTTCCCCCTGCTGAGTCAGCAAGGCCGCCATGGAAGCGGGCGCACTTTGGTAGGCATTCTGGGCGAAGAACGGCACACCGCTCAGCTCAACCCGCTCCGGGCCCGCCCGTAATTTCGGCGATAGCGGCTGGGCGGCACACCCGACCAGCGCGGCAACGCATGCGGCAACAAGGACAGGGCGGAACAAACGGCTCAGGACGGGCACGGCAACACTCGCTGTAGGCAACCTCGAACGATCGAAGATGATACTGGCAGGAGCCCACCGGGTACATTGCGGCGCTAGCCCGCTGCTATCAGGAACAATGCCAGAGCACTCTGTATACCCTGCAAACCGACAAAAACGCACAACGCCCGGTACAAAAGTCGCTTACCCGTTCATTTCAGCGACAAAAACTTAGTTTTTCACGACGTGCTGTGACTTATCAGTCGGGTCTCGCCATCCACATTCACGACAGTGCAATAAAGGCGTGAAGCCGCACCGTCACCTTCATTGGGCACAATATGGAGAGACCCCTCCCATGAATACTCCGCTGCGTTTCAACGAAGCACTGATCATCGCAGGTCGTGCTTTCAAACCCTTTCAGTGTGTTGCCTGGGCCCTGCAAGACGGCACCGGCGAACTCAGCATCAGCGTGATCGACCGTACCAGCACCCGCCTGCTCGGCCGTTCGAAGATCCCTAGCAGCACTTATTCCGATCCGGAGCAACTGGCAAGCATCCTCAAGCAGTCCCGCGAGGAGTTGAGCCGCAAAGGCTACAACCTCGAGCCCTGGTCGATGCCGGAATAATCGCACCAGCGCCAGTGCCCAATGCGCGGCGGGCAGGCCTTCCCTGCTCGCCCCGGCCGTTCTTTCCCTGCAGTCCCCCTCCCTCACCCACACCAACACCAACACCAACACCAACACCAACACCAACAAGCAAGCTGACCACCCCAGCGGGTGATTGATTTCGCCTTTGGCGATATCTGTGGGCTTATTGTCATTGTTGCCACCCTCCATTCGCTGCAGACTGACGCCATCTCCTTCATCGAGATCGTCATGGACCCGATTCGCCACATCGCCTGCCTGGCCTTTCCCGAGGTGATGAGCCTGGACGTCACTGGCCCGTTGCAAGTGTTTGCCTCGGCCAATGTCGAGCGCCAGCGCCAGGGCCTGCCCCCCTCTTATGTGCTGCATCTCCTCGGCCCCGAAGCAGGTCCTGTGAAAACCTCGGCCGGCTTTGGCCTGGTTGCTGAGCAGGCTTGGCGCGAGGTCGACCCTGCCAGCCTGGACACGCTGTTGATTCCTGGCGGCACGCACATGCAAAGCCTCTGCGAAGACACCGAGCTTCTGGACTGGCTGCGACAGGCCGAGCCCCATGTACGCCGCCTGGGCTCGATCTGCTCAGGCGCCTTAGTCCTGGCTGCGACCGGGCTACTGGATGGCCGCCAAGCCACGACGCACTGGTCGGATGTAAAGGCACTTAGCCGCCACGCCGAGGTGGACGTGCAAGGAGACCGCTTGCATACCTACGACCCGGAGGGCCTGGACGGCGATACGCATGTTTTTACGTCTGCAGGTGTCACCGCCGGCATCGACCTGGCGCTGGCCCTGGTGGAGGCGGACCTGGGTCGTCCGATTGCACTGGCAGTGGCCCGGCATCTGGTGCTGTTCCTACGTCGCCCCGGCGGACAGGCACAATTCAGCGCCCTACTCACCCCGGACCCCAGACGCACACCGCGGTTGGCCGCCCTGCTGGAATGGATTCCCGCCAACCTGGGTGCCGACTTGTCCCTGGAAGCCCTTGCGGCCCAGGCGAAGATGGCGCCGCGCAGTCTTTCGCGTCTCTTCGCCCAGGAACTGGGCATGGGCCCTGGCAAGTATGTGGAACGGGTCCGTGTGGAAGCGGCCCGCACGCTACTGCAGGACGCCCAGGCGTCCATCGCCACGGTGGCGCACCTGACCGGTTTCGGTCACCCCGAGAATCTGCGTCGCACGTTTCACAAACACCTGTCCGTCAGCCCGCAGGAATACGCGGAGCGCTTCGGACGCCCGACATCTGACTGAGGATCCCGCCATGCTTGAACTGCGCCCCAATTGCGAATGCTGCGACAAGAATCTGCCGCCCGAGTCCACCCAGGCAGTGATCTGCTCATTCGAATGCACGTTCTGCCGCGATTGTGCCGATCAGCGTCTGCACGGCACCTGCCCCAACTGCGGTGGTGAACTGCTTCGACGGCCTATCCGTCCAGCGACGGCGCTCGCGAAGTATCCCGCTTCAGACCAGCGCATCCTGAAAGCCGCCGGCTGCCCGAGCTGAAGACCAGCGCAACAAGCTGGATTGATGCGGTTAGTGACGAATGCCACGCCGCTCGCGATGAATATTTGCGGCTTCTTTCTGGAGTATCGCGCTGAGCTGATCCGCTGGCGTACCCTCGGGACCTTCCTGCCTGCTTTCAAAGCATTGGGCTTCGCGCAGCTCAGCCGCAACTACGATGGGGAGGCCCCATGAGCATGAAAAAGGCGACCCGAAGGTCGCCCTTTCAATGCGCTGCACGCCTTCTTAGTAGTAGGCGTTCTCGCGGTTGCTGTGGTCGGTGACGTCACGCACGCCTTTCAGCTCCGGAATGCGCTCCATCAGAGTCTTCTCGACGCCATCCTTCAGGGTCATGTCGACCATGCCGCAGCCCTGGCAGCCGCCGCCGAACTGCAGCACAGCGATGCCCTCTTCGACGACATCCACCAGGCTCACCTGGCCGCCGTGGCTGGCCAAGCCGGGGTTGATCTCCGTCTGGAGGTAGTAGTTGATGCGCTCGTTGAGCGGGCTTTCTTCATTGACCATCGGCACCTTGGCGTTCGGCGCCTTGATGGTGAGCTGACCACCCATGCGATCAGTGGCGTAGTCCACCACGGCATCTTCCAGGAAGGGTTCGCTGACACCGTCGATCCAGGCGGTGAAAGCGGCCAGCGCAACGGCGTTATCCTCGGGCTTCTGCTCGCCCGGCTTGCAGTAGGCGATACAGGTTTCGGCGTACTGGGTGCCCGGTTGGGTGATGAAGACTCGAATACCGATGCCCGGGGTGTTCTGCTTCTCCAGCAGGTCAGCCAGATAATCCTGGGCAGCTTGGGTAATGGTGATGGCGCTCATGGCAACTCCTCGCAAACATGGGCGCAGTGTACGCCAAAGGGGAACAGGGGTTAAAGCCCTACCAATTTAGTAGGAATAATTCGCGTCCAGCTCGGTCCCGGAGGCTGCTGACGATTTAGCGCACGCGAGAATGGCCGAGGATGCTGGGTTTACGAGCCGTAAAGCACACAGCCGATACCATTCTCAACGCAGTTGTTCTGACGCGAAGCAAGTCGTCGGCAGGTACTCACAGGTTCTGATAGCGGTTCATGTCCAACTCCCCCGCCTCCACCGGCTCCGTTTCGCGGATATGGGCGACCAGGTCGTGGAAGTAGAACCAGAATTGCGGATGGGTACGCCGAATACCCCAACGCTCCACCAGCTTGTCGAACGCGGCACCATCCTTCGCCTGTTCCAGGGCGTTGACGAAAGCCTCCACCTCCTCCGCCTTGAGGTTGAACATGAAGTTCGGGTAGCTGGAGAGCACACCAGGATAGAGGGTCAGCGTGTCCAGCCCTGGCTGGTAGCGCAGCTCCTCACCCAGCATGAAAGCCACGTTGCTGTGGGCGCGATTGCGCAACAGACTGTAGACCTCGCGCTGTCCATCGGGGAGCTCGACGCGCAGCAGGGTTGCTTCCGGCAATTGCTCGATCACCTTCAAGCCCGCTGCCGGCCGGCTCACCAGGCGACTGAGCACCTGCTCCGCATCCTGCAACTCCGGCACGATGCCAGGACGGTAGCAGCGGCCGTCAAGGCAGCGGTTGATCGGATCAGGACGCGCATTGAGGCCCGCATAGCGCATCAGCAGTTCCTGGGCGAAGGTGCGTTTCGGGTCCTTCTCGGGCAAGGACAAGGCCGTTGGGGTGTCCTTGTCGATGCTTTGATAATCCATCCACATCTTCACCTTGCCGCTTTTCTGGTACCAGTCACCCAGCAAGACCGCGCGAGATTCGGCCGGCATCAGACGAAGGAAGTTGACCTCAGCGCCATTGCGGATCAGGTCGAAATAGAGCCGCGTCTGTGCCTGGTGGGAAACGTTGCCGAACACGTCGAAGTTGACCACCAATTGGTAGTAGGTGCGCTCGAGAAGCGGATAGTCCATCCACCAGATGGTCTGGGGGACTTCGCCGATCAGGCCTTTACGCACCGAGGCGCTGTCGTGCTGGCGGAAGATGGACAACAGCGCATTGTCGTTGCCAGTCCAGATGTGCGCCCAGCTTGGCGACGGCGCATCGGCGTACGCCTCCATGCGTAGCGCTTCGTACTCGTTGCGCTTGTCGCGGTAGGTGCGCCAGAGGCCGAGCAAGTCACCGATGTCGTCGAACTGACCCGGCATCGCCAGCAACGGCGTCGCTTGCTCACGGTACTCGGTATCGGTGATGTAGAGGTCGTGGGCGGGAGCCTGGAACAACGCCCAGAAGTTATCGCGGATGACGTCGGTGGCAATCTGCCCACGGCAGACGGGGCCGCGGATGAAGGTACGCACGAAGTACTCGGCGTTATCCAGCATGAACTGGTAGCGCGCTTGTGCCGGAATGGCCTGGAAGGTCTCGAAGGGATTGGCGCGACGCTGCGCACCATAACCAGGCACCTGGTCCACGGCCCAGTCGCCGGAATAGAACAGCTCCTTGACCCGCGCCATCTTCGCCGCGCTCAGCGGATAGGTGATGTGGGTCTTGTGCACGATCACGCCCTGGATGGGCCAGAGACGGTAATAGAACGTATTACCCGGATCTTCGTTAGGCCGGCGCGTGGCAATGGGATCGATGGGTTGCCCACTGGGAGTGCGCGAGCGCACCAACTGGAAGAAATGACCAGACTCTCCGTCCTCGAAATAGAGATGCGCAAGGAACAGGTGCTCGAACAACCAGCGCCCTACCAGCGTTTCACGGGCACCCGGAGCATTCAGCAGCGCCTCCCACTCAGCTACCTGGCGTGCCTCGGCAGCGCTGGGCTGTACCACTTGTTCCTCCACCTTGGCACCTTCGGCGATCCAGCGTTGCAGCTTCTGATACTCCGCCTCGCTGAGGCCAGTCACGGCGAACGGCATTCCGGCTCGGGCGTGCTTGCGTGCGTAGTCGTCAAACTCCCCGGGTAAAGGGCACTGATTCTGCCGGTTGATACTGATATCGAGATTGGCCGGTAGTTTCGCGTTGGGTTTCGGCGGGACGGACCGCCCCAGCTCCAGCATCCGCGCCATCAGCGCGGCCTGGGCGCCGTTGGCGTCCAGTACGGAATGGAAACCTTTGCGTCTCCACGCCTCCGCGCCTTGGGCATCGACGTACAGACGCGTGATTTCCTGGGCCTTGGTGCGCCCACCGTCATATACCGGAAGCTTATTCGCGCCGCGCGCTGCACCTTCAGCACTGCCGAGATTGAGCTGGCAGGGGGCGTCGTAGCAGGCGTGGCATGCCACGCACTTCTGGGTGAAGATCGGCTGGATGTCACGGCTGTAGGACAGCTCGTCCGCCCACGTCGGGCGAATCCACAGCATGAGCAAGACAACCAGGGTGGCGAGGGCTCGCAGCGACATAACTCGATCCATGAGGAGCAAAGGGGCGGATTCTACTGGCTTGCAGATCGGAGCGGTGATCTCGCCCCACCACCAACATGAACAGAATTCATGGAAATGGCGAACAAGCTAAAAATTACTAAGGTTTTGTTATCATCCCCGCCTTTGTTCACGCCACCCCTCAGGTAGTTCCCATGTCCGACCGCATCGCCCGCCAGCAAGCCCTGCAACAGGCGCTCAAAGAGCGCATCCTGATCCTCGACGGCGGCATGGGCACCATGATCCAGAGCTACAAGCTGCAGGAAGAGGACTATCGGGGTACCCGCTTCGCCGACTGGCCGAGCGACGTGAAGGGCAACAACGACTTGCTGCTGCTCTCCCGCCCGGATGTGATCCAGGCCATCGAGAAGGCTTACCTGGACGCCGGCGCGGACATCCTCGAAACCAATACCTTCAACGCCACTCGCGTGTCCCAGGCCGACTACGGCATGGAAGCGCTGGTCTATGAGTTGAACGTCGAAGGTGCACGCCTGGCCCGTGAAGTGGCCGACGCCAAGACCGCAGAGAATCCGGCCAAGCCGCGCTTCGTTGCCGGCGTACTTGGCCCAACCAGCCGCACCTGCTCCATCTCCCCGGACGTGAACAACCCCGGCTACCGCAACGTCACCTTCGACGAGCTGGTGGAGAACTACACCGAAGCCACCCGCGCACTGATCGAGGGAGGTTCGGACCTGATCCTCATCGAGACCATCTTCGACACCCTCAACGCCAAGGCGGCGATTTTCGCCGTGCAGGGCGTATTCGAGGAGTTGGGCTTCGAACTGCCGATCATGATCTCCGGCACCATCACCGACGCCTCCGGCCGCACCCTGTCGGGCCAGACCACCGAGGCATTCTGGAACTCGGTTCGCCACGCCAAGCCAATCTCCGTAGGCCTGAACTGCGCGCTCGGCGCCAAGGACCTGCGTCCGTATCTCGAAGAGTTGTCCAACAAGGCCGAGACACACGTCTCCGCCCACCCGAACGCCGGCCTGCCCAATGCCTTCGGCGAGTACGACGAAACGCCAGCGGAAATGGCCTCGGTGGTCGAGGAGTTCGCGGCGAGCGGCTTCCTCAACATCGTCGGCGGTTGCTGCGGCACTACCCCGCCGCACATCCAGGCCATCGCCGAAGCCGTGGCCAAGTATCCGCCGCGCGCTATCCCGGATATCCCCAAGGCCTGTCGCCTGTCTGGCCTGGAACCCTTCACCATCGATCGCAACTCGCTGTTCGTGAACGTCGGCGAGCGCACCAACATCACGGGCTCCGCCAAGTTCGCCCGACTGATCCGCGAAGAGAACTACACCGAGGCCCTGGAGGTCGCCTTGCAGCAGGTTGAAGCCGGCGCCCAGGTGATCGACATCAACATGGACGAGGGCATGCTGGACTCGAAGGCGGCCATGGTCACCTTCCTGAACCTGATCGCCGGCGAGCCGGACATCTCCCGCGTGCCGATCATGATCGACTCCTCCAAGTGGGAAGTGATCGAGGCGGGCCTGAAATGCATCCAGGGCAAGGGCATCGTCAACTCCATCTCCATGAAGGAAGGCGTGGAAGCCTTCAAGCACCACGCCCGCCTGTGCAAGCGTTACGGCGCCGCCGTGGTGGTGATGGCCTTCGACGAGGTCGGGCAGGCCGATACCGCCGCGCGCAAGAAAGAAATCTGCAAGCGCAGCTATGACATCCTGGTCAATGAAGTGGGCTTCGCACCGGAAGACATCATCTTCGACCCGAACATCTTCGCCGTGGCCACCGGCATCGAGGAGCACAACAACTACGCGGTGGACTTCATCGAAGCCTGCGCCTACATCCGCGACGAGTTGCCCTATGCGTTGTCTTCAGGCGGTGTGTCCAACGTCTCCTTCTCCTTCCGCGGCAACAACCCGGTGCGCGAGGCGATCCACTCGGTCTTCCTGTACCACGCGATCAAGAACGGCCTGACCATGGGCATCGTCAACGCGGGCCAGTTGGATATCTACGACGAAATTCCCGCCGAGCTGCGCGAAAAGGTCGAAGACGTCGTGCTCAACCGCAACCCTGACTCCACCGAGGCCCTGCTGGCCATCGCCGACAACTACAAAGGCGGCGGCGCAGTCAAGGAAGCCGAGAACGAGGAATGGCGCAGCTATCCGGTGGGCAAGCGACTGGAACACGCCCTGGTGAAAGGCATCACGACCTTCATCGTCGAAGATACCGAAGAGTGCCGCCAGCAATGCGCACGCCCGATCGAGGTGATTGAAGGGCCACTGATGTCAGGCATGAACGTGGTGGGCGACCTGTTCGGCGCCGGCAAGATGTTCCTGCCCCAGGTGGTGAAGTCCGCGCGCGTCATGAAGCAGGCTGTTGCCCACCTCATTCCCTTCATCGAAGAGGAAAAAGGCGACAAGCCGGAAGCCAAAGGCAAGATTCTCATGGCCACCGTGAAGGGTGACGTGCATGACATCGGCAAAAACATTGTCGGCGTGGTGCTGGGTTGCAACGGCTACGACATCGTCGACCTCGGCGTGATGGTTCCGGCAGAGAAGATCCTCCAGACCGCCATTGCCGAGAAGTGCGACATCATTGGCCTTTCCGGCCTGATCACCCCGTCCCTGGACGAGATGGTCCATGTCGCCAAGGAAATGCAGCGCCAGGGCTTCACCCTGCCGCTGATGATCGGCGGCGCCACGACCTCCAAAGCCCACACAGCGGTGAAGATCGACCCGCAGTACAGCAACGACGCCGTGGTGTACGTCACCGACGCCTCTCGCGCCGTGGGCGTGGCCACCCAACTGCTGTCCAAGGAACTGAAGGCCGGCTTCGTCGAGAAGACCCGCGCCGACTATGTCGAGGTGCGTGAGCGCACCGCCAACCGCGCTGCACGCACCGAGCGCCTGGCCTATTCCGACGCCCTGGCAAACAAACCTCAGTTCGACTGGACCGGCTATCGCGCACCCAAGCCGAGCTTCACCGGTGTGCAAATGCTGGAGGACATCGACCTGTCGGTGCTGGCCCAGTACATCGACTGGACCCCCTTCTTCATCTCCTGGGATCTGGCCGGCAAGTACCCGCGCATTCTCACCGATGAAGTGGTGGGCGAAGCGGCCACCTCCCTGTTCAATGACGCCCAGGCCATGCTCAAGCAACTGATCGACGGCAAGCTGATCAAGGCCCGCGCAGTATTCGGCTTCTGGCCGGCCAACCAGGTGGATCATGACGACGTGGAGGTGTACGACGGCCACGGCAAGGCCCTCGCGCGCCTGCACCACCTGCGCCAGCAAACCATCAAGCCCGACAGCAAGCCGAACCTCTGCCTGGCCGACTACGTAGCGCCCAAGGAGAGCGGCATCACGGACTACGTCGGCGGTTTCATCACCACCGCCGGCATTGGCGCCGAGGAGCTGGCCAAGCAGTACGAGGCCAAAGGCGACGACTACAGCGCCATCATGGTCAAAGCACTGGCAGACCGCCTGGCCGAAGCATGCGCCGAGTGGTTGCATGAGCGCGTGCGTAAGGAATACTGGGGCTACGCTGCCGACGAGCGCTTGGACAACGAAGCGCTGATCAAGGAGCAGTACAAAGGCATCCGCCCCGCTCCAGGCTATCCGGCCTGCCCGGATCACACCGAGAAAGGCACCCTTTTCCACCTGCTCGACCCACAGGGCACCAGCGGCGTGACGCTCACCGAGCACTACGCCATGTTCCCGGCGGCCGCGGTCAGCGGCTGGTACTTCGCACACCCCGAAGCCCAGTATTTCGCGGTGGGCAAAATCGAGCGCGACCAGATTGAGAGCTACAGTAAACGCAAGGGTCAGGACCAGGCCGTAAGCGAGCGCTGGCTATCGCCGAACCTGGGTTACGAGAACTAGAAAGACCCGTGCTGCACCATTGCGACGGAACTGGTCCGTCGCAATGGTGCTCAGCCGCAGGCCCTATGAAGGCATGGGCACGAAAGTGCGACAGCACGTCAGCACTATCGGTAGCGGACTCTGTAGAGCGGCATTGACCATCCCGCTGCTGCGCTACATCGGCCATTCCGACCAGGACTCCCCGCACCATCGGAGCGTGAGCGGTCCCTCGTGTGACGTCTGCGGTCCAACGCCATGGACCTATCCAAACAGCGCGGCGCAATGGGTATGACTGGCGCGACCTGGTCGCTGCCCAGCGTCGCGCGTTGAAGTGCAGCGGTATTCAGCGGGTTGGGTCGGGAGGTGGCCAGGGTGCTCGGGCGGCGTATACGTGCCGCCCGATCAACCGCGTAACCGGTTAACCCTTGGTGCGCCGCACGAACTTGATCGACCATTCGAAGTTGGGCTTGCGCGTGACACTGATGGCGCGGCGGGTAACGGTGTCGAGGGTGACGTTCCAGAAGCCCGTGCTGGGGATCACGATCTTCGCCGGGAAGCGGTCGAAGGCGCCGCCGTGGTAGCTGTGGCGACCGCCGTTCTTGAAGCTGCGGAAGTTCGCATCGCTCATCAAACGGATGTTGCAGGTCTGCGAGCACTGGATGACGACCAGATCGCCCTCGTTGAGGTGCTCGCGTTGATGGATGAACTTCATGAACAGCTCCAGAATCGCTGAATCGAACAGCGCGCCAGAATACCACGGAGGCAAATGCCACCGCCTCGCCTACGCTGAACAAGCCGACCAGGCGGATTGCCCGGGCGAAACGGAATGTTCGCCACGTGCGCATCCAATCCTTCTGGAACCCGAACGACCAAGGTGAACACAACATGCCCTACGCTATCCGAATTCCCGCACTCCTGATTGCCTTCGGACTAATCACGGCCTGCAGCAGCCATGCCGAGAACGATGGTTTGAACGTGACCACCAGCGCCGCCGAAGCCTACGCCCAGGGTGTGCCCGGCGGCGTCGCGTCCGAGACTGAGCAGATCTCGGCGGTTGTCACGGCCGTCGATCATCAGAAGCGGACCTTCACTCTCGAGGACGAGCAGGGTAACCGCCAGACCTTCAATGCGGTGCCGGAAATGCGCAATTTCTCGCAGCTTAAAACCGGTGATCGGGTCAAGGCGGTGGTGACTCACGAGCGCGTTATCCAACTGCGCGCACCAGGCGAAGCCCAGGAGGATGGCGCGGCGGGACTGGTGGCGACGGCGCCGGAAGGCAGCAAGCCGGGGTTGCTGATCGCGGACACCATGGAAATCACTGCCGTGGTCAAGGCCATCGACACCACCCAGCACACCGCCACCCTGGAGTTCGCCGATGGCAGCCGCAAGGTCGTGAGAGTGCGTCCTGACATTGAGCTCAAACCCACCTACCTCAACCAGGAAGTGGTGATTCGACTGACCTCAGCCCTGGCCATCAGCGTAGAGGCGCCCTGACGCGCGTCTACCGGCTGCTCGGCGGGCCTGCCACCTCATGGGGGACAGTGGTAGGATGCGCGCCCCATGCGTATCAGCGATATCCACCAACGCCTCGCCGACCTAGGCGCCCTCCCCGTCCACAGCGGACGGGTGGTGCGTGCCTGGCTGCAGGGCAAGCCCCTGGATGCCGGCACCCGCCGCCAACACACCGAGCACTTCCTGCCGCTCAGCGTCCGTGACGGCTTGCCCGCGCTGGCCGACGAGTTGGAGGCACTGGTTCACCTACGTTCGGAGCACCCCGGCGTAGACGGCTCTGCCCGCCTGCTGGTGGCATTGCGCGACGGCCAGATGGTGGAGAGCGTGCTGCTGCCCCGCGACGGGCTTTGCGTATCGACCCAGGTCGGCTGCGCCGTGGGTTGCGTGTTCTGCATGACCGGCAAGAGCGGACTGCTGCGCCAGGTGGGCAGCGCCGAGATCGTCGCCCAGGTCGCCCTCGCCCGCCGCTTCCGGCCGGTGAAAAAAGTCGTGTTCATGGGCATGGGCGAGCCGGCGCACAACCTGGAGAACGTGCTCGAAGCCATTGATCTGTTGGGCACTGACGGCGGTATCGGCCACAAGAACCTGGTGTTCTCCACCGTCGGCGACATGCGCGTCTTCGAGCGCCTTCCCCAGGAGCGGGTCAAGCCGGCCCTGGCCTTGTCCTTGCACACCACCCGAGCCGACCTGCGCGAACAGCTGCTGCCCAAGGCACCGCGCATCGCTCCGGATGAGTTGGTTGAACTGGGCGAGCGTTATGCCCGCACCATCGGCTATCCCATCCAGTACCAGTGGACGCTGCTCAAGGACATCAACGACAGCCAGGAAGAAATGGACGGCATTCTGCGCCTGCTCAAGGGCAAGTACGCGGTGATGAACCTCATCCCCTACAACAGCCTGGATGCAGACGAATACCAGCGCCCCGATGGTGACCGAATCGTGCAGATGGTCCGCTACCTGCACAGCCGCGGCATCCTTACCAAAGTGCGTAATTCTGCTGGCCAGGACGTCGAGGGTGGCTGCGGCCAGTTGCGCGCCCGAGCTGTGGAACTGGTCAACACTCGCCGCTTGCGGCACCCCGCCTCCTGAGCGATCGGGCAACAGGTTCGTGCCGACGAGCTAAGCTCAGGCCAGGAGGTGTCCCATGGACGACAAAAATCACGACCAACCCCTGAGCTTCCGCGAAATGCTGCAGAGCGTGCTGGCAGCCGCCTTCGGCGTGCAGAGCGGGAAGAATCGCAGCCGCGACTTCAGTCGCGGCAAGCCCAGCCACTTCATCATCCTCGGCGTGCTCTTCACCGTGGTCTTCGTGCTGGTGCTCTATGGCCTGGTGCGCCTGGTGCTCCACTTCGCCGGCCTCTGAAGCCTCAGTCGATCAGAGGCGCCAGGGAGAAGCGATAGTCGCGCGCGCCTTTCTTGCCCACCAGGCTGAAGGCCCGGAAGTCCAGGTCGAAGCCATACCGCTCGATATGTTGCAAGAGCCGCGTTGCCTTGTCCCGGTCCAGGGCCATGAACAACCGCACTTCGCGATCCTTGCCACCATGACGGGCGAAATCCACGCCAGCGTCGTAGTCATGCAACAGCACCATGGCCCAGCCGCCCAAAGTGAAGTGGCCACTGACCAAGGCGCTGATCTTCCCATCAAGATAAGTACGCAAGACTTCCGGTGAATTGTTCAGTGCGGAGAAAAGGAGGTCCTGCCCAGGCTTGCGCCCCAACTCGGTGGCGGCCTGCATCGCGCCAAAGGCCATTTCATCGTTGGCCGACCACACCAGCTTCACGTCCGGATAGCGCTGAAACAGCTGCAGGGCCTGGGTGTAGGCGCGCTCACGATTCCATTCGCTGTAGACCAACTGGCGCAGATGGGCATTGGGGAATTCGGCCAGGGCCTGCATGAGGCCTCGCTCACGTCGCTGGGCCGCGGGCGTCTGTTTGACGCCGGAAAACGCCAGCATGTCGAAGGGCTGGCCAGGCGCCAGGCGCTCCTGTTGTTCCAGCAGCGAGCGCGCCATCAGGTAACCGGCCTCCTCATCATTGGGGACCATGCTGCCAATCCAGTCGGGGTAGCGCTCCCGGGTGCCCCCGGTCAGTAACTGCTGATCAGGCGTCAGGTTGCTGTTCACGGTAAACAGCTTGACCCCACTGCCGCGCGACAGACGCAGGATTTCAGGCGCCGCGTATTGCTCGTTGACGAACACCAGGTAATCAGGACGATCCGCCCCCTGCAGCACTTCGCGGGCCTGGTCGAGCATCAAGTCCAGGTCGCGCTCGGCATAGCGGATTTCAAGATCCATGCCGAGGTCATTGGAGGCCGCCTGCATGAACTGCGCATAACTCGCCCAGAAGGGTTCGTTGTGACGCCCCGGATTGAGAAAAACCACGGAAGCGGCGCTCAGCGTCTGGCTAACGCCCAGGCAGAGGCACAGTAGAAGGCAGGCACCCAGTCCTTTCATTCCATCACCCAGGAAAAATCGGCGGCGCAGTATAACTGCTTCTTACCGGGTGATCGGAGGTAACGGGGCCGCCAGGCCCCGTTCTTTACTGGTGGCTGACCCAGAACACCGCAGTGGAAACGGCGATCAGGATCAAGAAGAAGATGGCCCAGGCATCGACCTTGCTGTCGTGGCTGGAATCTTCGGAATGCTCGGTCATGACGTCCCCCAATTGTTGTGGTTATAGGCGGCTTGCACTTCGAGTAAAGACCAGCCCCCGCCGGGCCTCAAGCCGAAGGGTTATGCGCGACCCCAAGGCAATAACTTCTGGTTCTTTACATATACTCAAACATCACTTTTGCGCATAACCCCGAACTGGTATCTTCCTCCGGCTCCGCGGGGAGTGCGCGGCCGTGCGCGCAGAAAAGCTGTAAGCAGCCTGACAACAGGACATTTCATGTACGTATACGACGAGTACGATCAACGGATCGTCGAGGACCGCGTCAAGCAGTTCCGCGATCAGACCCGCCGCTATCTGGAAGGCGAGCTTTCGGGTGAGGAATTCCGCCCGCTGCGCCTGCAGAACGGCCTGTACATCCAGCGCTACGCGCCCATGCTGCGTGTCGCCGTGCCCTACGGCCTGCTCTCTTCCGTCCAGGTGCGCAAGCTGGCGCAGATCGCTCGCGATTACGACAAGGGCTACGCCCACATCAGCACCCGCCAGAACGTCCAGTTCAACTGGCCGGAACTGGAAGACGTGCCGGAAATCCTCGCCGAGCTGGCCACCGTGCAGATGCACGCCATCCAGACCAGCGGCAACTGCATCCGCAACACCACCACCGACCAGTTCGCCGGCGTTGCCCGTGACGAACTCGTCGACCCGCGCCCCTGGTGCGAGATCATCCGTCAGTGGTCCACCTTCCACCCGGAATTCTCCCACCTGCCGCGCAAGTTCAAGATCGCCGTCAACGGCGCTGTGAGCGACCGTGCAGCCATCGAAGTCCACGACATCGGTCTGGAAGCGGTGCAGAACGAAGCCGGCGAACTGGGCTTCCGCGTATCAGTCGGTGGCGGCCTGGGCCGTACCCCGATCGTCGGCAGCTTCATCAACGAGTTCCTGCCCTGGCAGCACCTGATCAGCTATCTCGACGCGATCCTGCGCGTGTACAACCGCTACGGCCGTCGGGATAACAAGTACAAGGCGCGCATCAAGATCCTGGTCAAGGCGCTGACCCCGGAAGTGTTCGCCGAGCGCGTGAACGCCGAATGGGTACACCTGAAGGATGGCCCGACCACCCTGACCGAAGCCGAAGTGGAGCGTGTCGCCAAGCACTTCGTCGACCCGACGTACAAGACCCTGGAAGACCAGGACGCCGCCCTCGCTGCCCTGGATGCCGAGCACCCGGGCTTCGCCCGCTGGCGCGAGCGCAACGTGATTGCCCACAAGAAGCCCGGCTATGCCGCCGTGACCCTGTCGCTCAAGCCCACTGGCGTCGCGCCGGGCGATGTCACCGACAAGCAGCTGGACGCCATCGCCGACCTGGCTGATCGCTACTGCTTCGGCGAAGTGCGCAACAGCCACAACCAGAACATCATCCTGGCCGACGTCGAGCAGGCCCAGCTCTTCACCCTCTGGGGCGAGCTGCGCGAACTCGGCTTCGCCACCCCGAACGTGGGTCTGCTGACCGACATCATCTGCTGCCCGGGCGGCGATTTCTGCTCCCTGGCCAACGCCAAGTCGATCCCGGTGGCCGAAGCCATCCAGCGTCGTTTCGACGACCTGGACTATCTGTTCGACATCGGTAACCTCGACCTGAACATTTCCGGCTGCATGAACGCCTGCGGCCACCACCACGTCGGCCACATCGGCATCCTCGGCGTGGACAAGAAGGGCCAGGAGTTCTACCAGGTGTCCCTCGGCGGCAGCGCCGGCCGTGATGCCAGCCTGGCGCAGATCCTCGGCCCGTCCTTCGCCCAGGACGAAATGGCCGACGTGATCGAGAAGATCATCAAGGTCTACGTGGAACAGCGCACCGAAGACGAGCAATTCCTCGACACCTTCCGCCGCATCGGTATCGACCCGTTCAAGGAGCGCGTTTATGCAGCGAATCATTAAAAACGGTCAGGTCATCGACGAAACCTGGCATCTGCTGGCCAAGGACGCGACCCTGGACGGTATCCCCAACTGTGACGACATCATCATCCCGCTGGCGCTCTGGCGCGATCACGCCCATGCACTGAAAGCCCGCGACGGTGGCCTCGGTGTCTGGCTGGACAGCGACGAAGAGATCGAAGAGATCGCCGACGACCTGGAACACTTCCAGGTCATCGCGCTGAACTTCCCGGCCTTCACCGACGGCCGCCACTCCTCCACCGCCTACCTGCTGCGCCAACGCTACGGCTACAAGGGTGAAGTACGCGCCATAGGCGACGTGCTGCGCGACCAGCTCTTCGCTCTCCAGCGTTGTGGCTTTGACGCCTTTGCACTGCGGGCGGACAAGGACCCGTACGACGCCCTCAAGGCCTTCGAAGAGTTCTCCGAGGTCTACCAGGCATCCAGCGACCAGCCCCTGCCGCTGTTCCGCCGCCGTACGGACTGAGTGATGCGCCAACAAAGAGCCCCGCACACGCGGGGCTTTTTGTTGGGCCAATCGATCTCTTGCAGGTGCGAGTAAACATCCACGTTCGTAGAACGTGGACTTGCTTTTAACCCCCCCCATAAGGGAGCGTCTCGGAGGCGGCCGGCAAATCGTAGCCCAGATAAAATCCGAGAACGGCGGTTGGACTTCTCCCGGACTTCATTCGGGCTACTGACGTGCAGGAGCGAGCTTGCTCGCGAAACTTCGTGCCTGGGCTGTTCGCGAGCAAGCTCGCTCCTACAGACAGTCCGATTTCATCCTGCTAGTGGCTTCCCAAGTTCAAATGAATCCGCCCCTGCCGTTTCCAGCTTACGGCGCGCGAACCGCATCCCAGGCCACCTGTATGAACAGCTCGCGGCAATCGGCCAGACTGGTGCGGGTACGCCCCGCCAGCCAATTGCGGGTGAAGTCCTGGACCGGCCCGATGACGACAGAAACGAAGCAGTCGCGTGGCATCTCGCGATAGGCCCCTCTCTCACGATAAGGCCGCAGTATCTCTTCAATGCGCCCATGGTGCAGACGGTTGGTTTCCCGTAGCTGCTCACCCAGCTCGCTCGCCTCCACCCTCCCCCGGCTGTGCAGGATGAACCGTGCCCAGTCCGGGTTCTCCAGCACCCAGTCGACATAACAGGCCACCAGCAGCTTGATGCAACCCTCGGCGCTATCCACCTTGGCGAACCCCGCCTCCAGCAAACGCGCATAGCCACTCACCCCCTCCAGATAGAGAGCGGCAATGATGCGTTCCTTGTTGCCGAAATGGTGGTAGAGGCTGCCGATGCTGGCACCGGATCGGTCGCGGATCATCTCGATGGTGGTGGCATCCACGCCCTGTTCACTGAAGCAGGCCAGCGCGGCCTGGAGGATGTCGTCTTTTCGGGAGGGACGGCCCATTGGATTCCTCTAATGAAACTAGAATATTTTTCTAGAATAACTTTCTATCTTTCGTATACTGCCCGGGTTCGCGTTTTTCCAGAAGCCCTTTCCAAAGCCAGGACGGATGCAATGATCAGTTCGACAGAATCCCGGATCGACAACGGCAACGGCCACCTCATCAGCACCAATTGGTTCCGCCCCGAAGGCGAGGCCCTGGCCGCGGTGCTGATAGTACCCGCCATGGGCGTACCCCAGCGCTATTACGCGCCCTTCGCCACCTGGCTAGCGGAACGCGGCTATCTAGTTGCCACTTTCGACTATGTCGGTATGGGCCAATCTCGCAACGGCCACCTGCGGGACCTGGACGTGGATATCCTCGATTGGGCCCGCCATGACTGCAGCACCATGCTTTCGCTCGTGGCCAACGCCGCCGGGGACAAACCGCTGTACTGGATCGGCCACAGCCTGGGCGGGCAGATCCTGCCCTTCGTCGAAGGAGCCGAGCGCATCAGCAAGGTGCTGACCATCGCCACCGGCAGCGGCTACTGGCGGGAAAACACCGCGGAGCTGCGTCGTCGGGTCTGGCTGTTGTGGTTCCTGGTGGCACCGCTGGTCACGCCGCTGGCCGGCTACTTCCCTGGCAAGCGCCTGGGCATGGTGGGCGACTTGCCCAAGGGCGTGATTCAACAGTGGCGCCGCTGGTGCCTGAACCCGGAATACGCGGTGGGCGCTGAAGGTGAGCGTGTGCGGGAAGCCTATTCCGCGGTACGCACACCGATCACCTCCATCTCTTTCACCGACGACGAGATGATGTCCGGGCGCAACACCGAGTCGCTGCACAGCTTCTATCGCCAGGCGCAGAAGAGCTTCAAGCGCATCGCCCCGGCAGATGTGGGCGAGAAAAGCATCGGTCACTTCGGCTTCTTCAAGCCGCAGTACGAACGCTCCCTGTGGCAAAGCGTGCTGCTGCCCGAGCTGGCCTGAGCCAGCCCGGGCCCGTTGGGCTCATTGCCAGAAACGCTGCTGGCTGAGGCGTCCCCACCAGTTCAGCAGCACTCGATCGATGGCCACACTGGCGGCAAGGCCGACGCGCTCCTGCAAGCTTTTGCGCGCCGCATAGTGCAGGTGGAACAGCTCGGCTTCCTTGGCGCGTTCAGCCAGGTACTCGTCGCTGGTGCGCAGTTCGTCCACCAGTTGCTTCTCCAACGCCGCCATGCCCAGCCAGACCTCGCCCGTGGCGATTTCGGCCATGTCCAGCTGAGGTCGGTAGCGACCGACGAAACCCTTGAACAGCTCATGGGTGGTCTCGAGGTCTTCCTGGAACTTCTGCCGTCCCTTCTCGGTGTTCTCACCAAACACAGTGAGGGTGCGCTTGTACTCGCCGGCAGTGAGCACTTCGAAGTCGATATCGTGCTTCTTCAGCAAGCGGTGCACGTTGGGCAGCTGCGCCACGACGCCAATGGAGCCGATGATGGAAAACGGCGCGGCAAGGATCTTCTGGCCGATGCACGCCATCATGTAGCCGCCGCTGGCAGCCACCTTGTCCACACAGATGGTGAGCGGCACACCGGCGTCGCGAATACGGGCCAGTTGCGACGACGCCAGGCCGTAGCTGTGCACCATGCCGCCGCCGCTCTCCAGGCGCACCACCACCTCGTCCTTGTCCGTGGCCATGGACAGCAGTGCAGTCACTTCATGGCGCAGGTGATCGGTGGCCGAGGCCTTGATATCGCCATCGAAGTCCAGCACGAAGATCCGCGACTTCTGCCCTGCCGACTTCTTCGCCTGTTTCGCCGCTTTGGCTTCGGCCTTGCGCAGTGACTTCAGGCGCGCTTTGTCCAATACCGAGTGCTCCAGGCGCTCGCGCAAGTCCTTGTAGAAATCGTTGAGCTTGCGGACATCCAGATGGCCGCTGGCCACGCGCCGGTTGCGGCCACGCAGTGCGGCGATAGCCGCCAGCACCACCAGGATGGCCACCAGCACGGTTACCGTCCTGGCCAGAAAGCCTGCATACTCGGCAAAGAATTCCACGTGTATCCCCCTTGTCATCCCCGCTGGCGCCAGCCTTTCGGCGGCGCAAAGACCAGCAAGCATAACGGCGCGAACCCCTGCTCGCCAGCGAGCTGAAACGTCTGCATAAACAGTGGGAATGCATTCAAACAAGCGTATGTTTTTTCGTTGACAGGCCTAAGGCTTCCTCATACCCTCGCGGAACTTTCAACCTCGCGGGACGGCAGCGTACGTGGGCAGCATCTACCTGATTCGACATGGCCAGGCTTCCTTCGGTGCCGACGACTACGATGTGCTTTCGCCCATTGGCATTCGTCAGGCCGAGATACTTGGTGAGCATCTCGCCCGACTGGGCCTGCGCTTCGATCGCTGCTACAGCGGTGACCTCCGTCGTCAACAGCACACGGCACAATCCGCCCTGGCGCAATTCAGCGCTACCGGCCTGACAGCACCCGCCATCGATATCGACCCGGCCTTCAACGAGTTCGATGCAGACGCGGTGATCCGCGCCCTGCTCCCCGACCTGCTGCCGGAAGAACCCGAAGCCTTGCACGTCTTGCGCAATGCCGCGCAAAACCGCGCCGATTTCCAACGACTGTTCTCCAAGCTGATCCTGCGCTGGGTCTCAGGCGCCCACGACAAGCCGGGGCTACAAAGCTGGCTGGAGTTTGTCGAGCAGGTTCGCGGAGGCCTGGAACGCATCCTGGCCCAGGCGGACAGCAAACAGAACATTGCCGTATTCACCTCCGGCGGCACTATCACCGCCCTGCTCCACCTGGTTGCCGGCATTCCGGCCGAAAGCGCCTTCGGGCTCAACTGGCAGATCGTCAATACCTCGCTCAACCGTCTGAAGTTCCGCGGTAGCGAGGTGACCCTGGCTTCCTTCAACAGTCATGTGCATCTGGAACTGTTGAAGGCGCCGGAGCTCATCACTTATCGCTGAGCCCGGCCCATTGCGGCTGGAACAAGCCGCTAGAAAAAACCCTAGAAAAAGGAAAACACCATGACCAACGTTGCTGACATCGTCAAAACCATGCAGTCCAAGTTCAACGCCGGTGCCGCCGCTGGCCTGGATCTGGTATTCCAGTTCAACATCGAAGACGGCGACAACCACTACCTGGTGGTCAAGGACGGCACCTGCGACGTACAACAAGGCGACGCCCCGAACCCGAACGTCACCCTGATCATGGACAGCGCTACCCTGAAGGGTATCACCAGCGGTGAAACCGACGGCATGCAGGCCTTCATGGCCGGCAAGCTGCGCGCCGAAGGCGACATGATGCTGGCCATGAAGCTCGGCGAACTGTTCCCGGTCTAAGCTTTTCCCGCGAAAAGCCATGCACCAAGAAACCGGAGTCCATGGGCTCCGGTTTTTTTTCGCCCAACACAAGCGGCACGGGCGAATCAGGCAGCCTGATTGTGCTGCAACACCTTTGTCTATAACGGCTCGTTCGGCTTGTGACGCCCCTGAGGCGGCATTAGATTAGCGAATAGTCTCGGGCCCCCATCATAAGTAGAAGGGATAAGCATGACGCTTACTGATCAGTCCACCCGTATCCGCGAAGGCGAAGAGCTCGACGCCGCCGTTATCGACCAATACCTCAAGGCCAACATTCCCGGCCTGGAAGGCACCCCGAGCATCAGCCAATTCCCTGGCGGCGCCTCCAACCTGACCTACCTGCTGGAATACCCCAACCAGGAGTTCGTGCTGCGCCGCCCTCCCTTCGGCCACAAAGCCAAGTCCGCACACGACATGGGCCGCGAGTTCCGCATCCTCAACCAGCTCAACGCCGGTTTCCCGTACTGCCCCAAGGCCTATGTGCACTGCACCGACGAATCGGTGATCGGCGCCGAGTTCTACGTGATGGAACGGGTCAAGGGCGTGATCCTGCGCGCCGACCTGCCGGCCGACATGACGCTCGATGAAGGCCAGGCCCGCGAACTGTGCCTGAGCTTCATCGACAAGCTGGTGGAACTGCACAACGTCGACTACAAGGCCTGCGGCCTGGGCGACCTGGGCAAACCGGAAGGTTATGTGCAGCGCCAGATCGCCGGCTGGACCGACCGCTACGAGAAGGCCCTGACCCCGGACGCCCCGACCTGGGAACCGGTCAAGGCGTGGCTGCGCGACAAGATGCCGGCCGACCACCACAAGCCGGCCATCGTCCACAACGACTACCGCTTCGACAACGTGATCCTCGATCCGAACAACTCGATGGAGATCATCGGGGTACTGGACTGGGAACTGACCACCATCGGCGATCCGCTCATGGACCTGGGCAACACCCTCGCCTACTGGATCGAAGCCAAAGACCCGGCCCCCGTGCAGTTGATGCGTCGTCAGCCGAGCCACCTGCCAGGCATGTTGACCCGCCAGGAGTTCGCCGACTACTACGCCGAGCGTGCCGGCCTGCCGCGCATCGACAACCTCGACTTCTACTACACCTACGGCCTGTTCCGCCTGGCCGGCATCGTGCAGCAGATCTACTACCGCTACTTCCACGGGCAGACCCAGGACAAGCGCTTCGCACAGTTCATTCACATGAACAAACTGCTGGAGCAGATGAGCCTGCAAGTCATCAACCAATCACGGCTGTAAACCGGCTTACAACAAGGGGAACCCCATGTCCAAGACCCATCTGTTCGACCTCGACGGCAAGATCGCCTTCGTTTCCGGCGCCAGCCGCGGTATCGGTGAAGCCATTGCCAAGCTGCTGGCCCAGCAAGGCGCCCACGTGATCGTTTCCAGCCGCAAGATCGAAGGCTGCCAGGCCGTTGCCGACGCCATCATCGCCGAAGGCGGCCAGGCCACCGCCATCGCCTGCCACATCGGCGAAATGGAACAGATCCAGAGCGTCTTCGCCGAGATCCGCGAGAAGTTCGGCCGCCTCGACATCCTGGTCAACAACGCCGCCACCAACCCACAGTTCTGCAACGTGCTGGACACTGACCTGTCGGCCTTCCAGAAGACCGTGGACGTGAACATCCGTGGCTACTACTTCATGTCCATCGAAGGCGGCAAGCTGATGAAGCAGAACGGCGGCGGCAGCATCATCAACGTCGCCTCCATCAACGGCGTTTCCCCCGGCGAGTTCCAGGGCATCTACTCGGTGACCAAGGCCGCCGTGATCAGCATGACCAAGGTCTTCGCCAAGGAATGCGCCCAGTTCGGCATTCGCTGTAACGCCCTGCTCCCGGGCCTGACCGACACCAAGTTCGCCTCGGCCCTGGTGAAGAACGACGCCATCCTCAACGTCGCCCTGCAACGCATCCCGCTCAAGCGCGTCGCGGACCCAAGCGAGATGGCCGGCACCGTCCTCTACCTTGCCAGCGATGCCTCCAGCTACACCACAGGCGTTGCGCTGAACGTCGACGGCGGCTTCCTTTCCTGAGGATATCGCCCATGAATAAGGGAGCCCGAGGGCTCCCTTTCTCGTTATTGCGCATAGCACCGTAAGATGGGTAGAGCGGAGCGAACCCCATGCAGTCACGGGCGATGGGTTGCTCAGGCGCGCGGAGCGCCACCCGCCCCCTACCGCTTGCAGCCCGGAATCAGCGCCAGTCCTTCAACGCTTCCTTGGCCACCTGGTTCAACGGCTGAGCCAGCAGACCTGTGGGCGACAGGCTCACGGAATAGACGGCTCCATCGGCCATTGGCAGATAGGTCACCCGCTGCGCCTCAGGCACGAACAGGAAGAAGTCGCGCTGGGCCAGTCGCAACCAGCGCCACAGATCAACGCCGTATGGACTCGCCGCCAATTGCACGCGAGGATGCTGGGCCAGCGCCTGCTGTTCGATGGCGAGGAAGCGCCCCGATAGTCGCTCCAGGCGATAGCCCGGTTGCAGACCGAGCAACTCACCCAGGCCTTTCCACTTGAACAGTCGCGCATCCAGTTGCCAGAGGTCGCCATCCAGCAACACCTCACGCTCGGTGCCGCCCTCCAATAGCGTGACCTGGTAGCTCTGCGGGCCCGTGGACTTGAAGTTCAGGGTCACCAGCGGCTTGTCTTCAGGCAGTGCGTTGTAGCTCCACAGGTCCTTGGCTACCAATGCCACCAGCAGCGCCAGAACCAGGAACGCCAGGCCGCAGGTACCGCGAAGCCAACCCAGAAACCAGCCGCGATCGAAGAGGATACGTCCCGCCACCACCGCGACCAACACTGCCAGCAGGGCGGTTGCCCAGGCCAGGCCGTCATACTGCATGGAGCCCATTCCTTATGCGTGAAAATGCCGGCATTATGCGCAACTCCCCACGCCGCAGCCACAAGCCACGCGGCAGTTGTAGACACGGACCTCGTTTTCCATGCCATTCCCCATTGAGCTGGCGGTCGATCCCGCCACACTGGCGATTCTCGCCGCTGTCGCGTTTCTTGCCGGATTCATCGACGCCATCGCCGGTGGCGGCGGACTGCTGACCATCCCTGCCTTGCTTACCGCCGGGCTGCCACCGCACCTGGTACTGGGCACCAACAAACTCTGCGCCACCTTCGGCTCGGCCACCGCCAGCTTCACCTTCTATCGGCGCAAATTGTTCGATCCCGGCAAATGGCGCCATGCGCTGATTGCCACCGCCATCGGTGCCGCCCTGGGCGCGGTGATCGCCCATTGGCTTCCCGCCGCCTGGCTCAACCAGATGCTGCCGGTGGTGGTCTTCGGATGCGGCCTTTACCTGCTGTTCGGCAAGACCCCGGACGTGGCGCATAGCCAGGATGCTGTCATCCCTCGCGGCCGCCAGTGGCCCCAGGGCCTGGGCCTCGGTTTCTACGACGGTGTCGCCGGCCCGGGCACAGGTGCCTTCTGGACCGTCAGCAGCCTGCTGCTCTACCCGCTGGACCTGGTACGCGCCAGCGGCGTCGCCCGCAGCATGAACTTCGTCAGCAACGCCATGGCCCTGGTGGTCTTCATCGCCGCAGGACAGGTGGCCTGGGCGCTGGGCATCAGCATGGGCGTGGCATTGATGGCAGGCGCTTTCCTGGGTGCGCGCACCGCCATCAAGGGCGGTGCCAAGTTCATCCGCCCGGTGTTCATACTGGTGGTATTGGTGCTGACCGCGCGCCTAGCGTGGCAGCACTGGATCGGCTGAGCCGAGGCGCCGCGCCACGTAGAGATCGATGAGGTAACGCGCGATGGAGCGCTGCGCCGGCAAGGGCGGCAGCGCATCCACGGGGAACCAGCGGGCATCTTCTATCTCACCCGGTTGCGGCACGATCTCGCCGCTACGGTATTCAGCATGGAAACCGAGCATCAGCGAATGCGGGAAAGGCCAGTTCTGGCTGGCGATGTACTGGATATTGCCGATTTCCACGCCGACTTCTTCCCGCACCTCGCGGGCCACGCACTCCTCCACCGACTCGCCCGGTTCGACGAAGCCGGCCAGTGTGCTGTAGACGCCGCTGACGAAGCGCGGAGAACGCGCCAGCAAAAGCTCATCACCACGACTGACCAGCACGATCATGCTCGGCGACAGTCGCGGATAGTGGTGGACTTCGCAACTCGGACAGCGCATCGCCCGCTCGCCCGCAACCGGCTCCATGCGCTGGCCGCAGCTACCACAGAAGCGGTTCTGGTCAGCCCAGGTTCCGATCTGACTGGCATAGCCGAGCATGCGGAAGACATCGGGATCACCCTGCAGCATGACCTGGCGCAGGCCCTGCCAATGGCAACCAGGCACTTCAGCCGGATGGGCCAATTCAAGCAGGTAGATGGAATCGCCGTCGAAGTGGCCGATACCATGCTCGGCCAGCACCGGCAGTTCCTGGCGCTTCAGCCACTCACGTGGGAAGAGCACGCCGTTGCTGTCGGTGAGAAATTGCTGGCGACAATGGGCCACCGCCCAGCCTCCAGGCTTGGAGACATCCAGCAGGCCCGAATGCCAGCGTTCACCAGTCATGTCAGGCTGCCACTGGCAGGCCCAGGGCCCGCACACTGTTGGCAGCCAGGTCGAGGACGTCGACCTGGAAGCCACGGCGCATGCCGGCACCGCCTTCGAGGTAGTACTCAAGGCTGGTCAGGGCATCCGCCAGGGTTTCCAACATCTGCTCCGAAGGCATGAGAGAGGTCTCCAGCATCTGCTGTTGGATGTACTCGGCACAGGCACCGACCAAGGCAGCAGCACGCTCCTGACCAAGGAACCAGAGTCCTCCGCGAACGGCCTGCAGGCTCACCGGCACGTTGGCCAGATGCGGTTTTTCGCCGTTGGACTCCAGGTAGGCGGTAATGGCGCGCTTGGCCAGGGCGAGTCCGGCCTGGGCTTCGTCCAGTACCACGATACGCGCTTCGGCCAATTGGTGGTTGGCAAAGGATTCCGCCTCGTGTCCCGGTTCAGCCACCAGCCGCGCACCCCGGCGCTCACCACTGTCGAGACCGGCCACCATGCTTTCCACATAGAGCACGGCATCGGCCAGCTTGAGCAACTCGCTGGACTCGACCGGCGCGCTTGCGCTCCAGGCGGCAACCATCGGCAATTGCGACTGCAAGGCGTTGCCGGGGGAGTTCAAGCCAACCATGACCAGAGTCTTGGCCAGCTTGCCCAGCAGGGTATGAAGACTCTCGAAGGACTCGCTCGGCGCAGTGCCACGCTCGATCAGGTCGATCATGTCCTTGACGCTGTTCAGCTCTTCGAAGATGGCCGAGGACAGCGAACGCATCACCGCCTGCCCCGGCCCTGACAGGCGCTGGTATTCCTGCTCCAGAAGCTGATCGGAGAAAGGTAGCGCGGTCATGCCGAAGACTTCGCGCAGCTCGCGGGAGCGCGGCCCCTGACTGTCGGCGAGCGCCACCAGGTAGAGGAGTTCTTTCTGCAAGCTGCGTGGCGCCTCGTAGGCCGAGTTGGCCAAAAGCAGCTTGAGCTCTCGGTCCAGGCGCGAGAACAGTTGCTTGCGCGACTTGCGCGCCAGCAACTGGCCGTCGAGCTGCGACTCGATGGCCGCCGCGCCGATCCAGCAGAGACGGCCACGGGACTGCTCGGCGAACAGGCGCTCCAGGCCACCCAGGGCGCGCTCCATCATGCGCAGGGCACTGGGCACCTTATGCCCCCGCAGGAAGCCAAGCAGACCCTGCTGGTAGGCTTGACGGAAACGTCGGGCCAAAGCCTCCGGATCGGCACCCGCAGGCAAACTGCATGCAGTCGCCCCTTGGCGCGTCTGGTCCAGGCGCACGCTGAAAAAATAGCTTTCCGGCAGCGGCGGCTGGCCGCCGGCCTGGCGCAAGTCATTGATCGCCGGTAGCAGCAGCTCAGGCATTTCCTGGCGGTGCACATCCAGGTTTTCCAGGTAGCGACGCAGCACGTGCAGCGCATTGCTCTGGGCCGCCAACTGGACGTCGCGCTCCTCACCGGCCCCGGCGGGAATGTCCGTAGCCTGGTCCAGCAGCTCCTGGGCCAGCAGTTCAGCGCCGGTCAGCTCAATCAGTTTGAGTGTTCCACGCACCTGGTGCATGGCCTCCACCGCTTGCTGCAACAGGCTGCCATTCTGGCGTTCGGCGATGAACTGCTCGAGGCTCTGTTCAGCCTGCTCCATGGTGGCGAACAATTCGTCGCGCACCAGCCCCAGCGAAGTGACTCCGGTGACCATGCCTTAATGCGCCTCCCGCGCGAGTGTGCGGTAGCGCATCAGTCAGCGAACTCTGGCTTCTGTTTGCTCATGTGGGCTGCCATGGCCACGCGCAAATCGGCCGATTGCAACATGGCCGCGTTCCAGGTGGCGATGTACTCGAGGCCATCGTCGACGCGGTGGTCACGCATGTAGCGGATCATTTCCTTGGTGCCGCGCACTGCGATGGGGGACTTGGCGGCAATCTCGTGGGCAATGCCGAACACCCCATCGAGCAGGGCATCCTGATCGGCGTAGGTTCGATTGACCAACCCCAGGCGCTGGGCCTCCTCGCCCTGGATGGTGCGACCGGTGTAGGCCAGCTCACGCATCATGCCGTCACCGATGATGCGTGGCAGGCGCTGCAACGTGCCGACGTCAGCCGCCATTCCGATGTCGATTTCCTTGATGGCGAACTGCGCATCGACAGTCGAATAGCGCATATCGCAGGCGGAGATCAGGTCGATGGCACCGCCCAGGCAGTAGCCCTGGATAGCCGCGATCACCGGCTTGCTGCAGTTGTCGATCGCGTTGAACGAGGCCTGCAGTTCGAGAATCTTGCGGCGCAGGGCACGTGCGTTGCGACCGGCATCCGGACCAAGCTGGGCGCCGACCGAGGCCAGCATCATCAGGTCGATGCCGGACGAAAAATGCTTGCCCGCACCGGAAATCACCACCACCCGCACTTCGTCGTTGTCTTCGATCTCGCGGAATATCTCGACGATCTCTTTCCAGAAATCGGCGTTCATCGCGTTGATCTTTTCCGGACGGTTGATCTGCACATGGGCGATCTTGTCTGCCAACTCTACGCGGAAGGCTTTGTAATCAGGCACGGGACAGTCCTCGGCGTGCGCCACAGAAATGGAGTCGTTCAGGAAGCCCGGCAACTATAACAAGCACGATGTAAAAGTCGATGCTGCCCACTGTGACGCAGGCCACGCCATGCAACTGCCACTTCACATCGAAAACCCGGCTTAAACGCTTGATCTACAGGGACCGGGCTGGCACCTTCCCAGCGCCCTCCAACAATTAGAAGACCAAGGACAACCTCGATGCCCGCCTCGCCCGCCGCCGCACTCGGTCGCAACTTCCTCGGCAACTCGCCCCGTTGGTACAAGCTGTCGATCATCGCGTTCCTGGTGCTGAACCCGCTGGTGCTCTGGCTGTTGGGCCCCGTTCTGTGTTCGTGGCTGCTGGTGGGCGAGTTCATCTTCACCCTGGCGATGGCGCTCAAGTGCTATCCGCTGCTGCCCGGCGGCCTACTCGTGATACAGGCCCTGCTACTCGGCCTGGCGACTCCCGACGCGGTGTACAAGGAGCTCGAGCACAATTTTCCGGTGCTTCTGCTGCTGATGTTCATGGTGGCGGGGATCTACTTCATGAAGGACCTGCTGCTCCTGCTGTTCTCTCGCCTGCTGCTCGGGGTGCGCAGCAAGAGCATGCTGGCGCTGATGTTCTGCCTGTTGTCGGCCTTCCTGTCGGCTTTCCTCGATGCCCTGACCGTGACCGCGGTGATCATCAGCGTCGCCGTGGGCTTCTACGCCGTCTACCACCGTGTGGCCTCCGGCAAGGGCGCGGGTGACGAGCACAGCCACGACTCCGACCATGAAGTGACGAGCGCCAGCCGTGAGGACCTCGACGCCTTCCGCGCCTTCCTCCGCAGCCTGCTGATGCACGCCGCCGTGGGTACCGCCCTGGGCGGCGTCTGCACCCTGGTGGGCGAGCCGCAGAATCTGCTGATCGGTCATGAGGCCGGCTGGCACTTCAAGGAGTTCTTCCTGCGCGTGGCACCGGTCTCGATGCCGGTGCTGGCTGCGGGCCTGCTAACTTGCGTGCTGCTGGAGAAGTTGCGCTGGTTTGGCTACGGCGCCGAACTGCCCGAGAGCGTGCGCCAGGTGCTGGCCCACTTCGACGATGAAGAAACTGCCCGACGCACCCAGTCCCAGCGCATCGCACTTATAGTGCAAGGCGCTGCTGCGCTGATCCTGATCCTCTGCCTCGCGCTGCACCTGGCCGAGGTGGGTCTGATCGGCCTGCTGGTGATCGTGCTGATCACCAGCCTCAACGGCGTGACCGATGAACACCAGATCGGCCGCGCCTTCCAGGACGCCCTGCCCTTCACCGCCCTGCTGGTGACCTTCTTCGCGGTGGTGGCGGTTATCCAGCAGCAGCACCTGTTCACCCCGATTATTCACGCTGTGCTGGCACTGCCGGCGGATGAGCAGCCAGGCATGTTGTTCATCGCCAATGGCTTGCTCTCGGCCATCAGCGACAACGTCTTCGTCGCCACCATCTACATCACTGAAGTGAAGAACGTGCTGGACTCCGGCGGCATGACCCGCGAGCACTTCGACACGCTGGCAGTGGCCATTAATACCGGCACCAACCTGCCCAGTGTGGCGACCCCCAACGGCCAGGCAGCCTTCCTCTTCCTGCTCACCTCATCCATCGCACCGCTGGTGCGCCTGTCTTACGGACGCATGGTGTGGATGGCGCTGCCCTACACCATCGTGATGGGCGTGCTCGGCTGGTGGGCAGTCAGCCACTGGCTCTGACGGCGGCGTCCGCCTGTACCCGGTTGCGCCACTGGCGCCAGGTGTAGAGCGGGATACCGGCCATCAGCACGAGGAAGCCCCAGAAGATGGCCTGCTCGCCGGTGCCATACAGGGCCCAGATGGAGTAGACGAAACCCAGCACGCCGATGGCCACCAGCCGCCCACGTTCGCCTTCGGAGAAGTCGCCGGGTTTCACCGCCAGTTGCTGCAGCAGGGCGGCGGTGCAGAAGGCATACGGCACGACGCCCGTCATGGTGCCGAGCAGGATGATCACGTTGAACACGTCCACCAGGTCGCCCTGGCCATCCACCAGCACCAGCGCGGTGACCAGCACCCCGGAAATCAGCAGGCCATTGGCCGGCACGCCGTGCTTGTTGGTCTTGGCCAGGGACTCAGGCAGCAGGCCGTCGCGGGCGGTGGCCATGGGGATCTGGCCCTGCAGCAGGACCCAGCCGTTCAGCGCACCGAGACACGCGATCACCGCACCGCCGGCCACCAGGTGGTAGCCCCACTCCCCTACCAGCACCCGCGCCGCGTCGGCGAAGGGTGCGGTGGAGCGCGCCAGCACCTCGGGTGGCAACACGCCCTGCACAGCAGTGATGGAAAGGATGTACACGCCGGCCGCCACCAGGGTGCCGAATACCGTGGCTCTTGGGATGGTGCGCTTCGGGTTGTCCACGTGATCCGCCGGCACGGTTGCCGACTCAAGGCCGATGAAGGACCAGAGGGTCAGCGCCGCCGTGGTGGCGATGGCCTGGGCGTAGCCAACCCCACCGGGAAGCTCACTTGCCTCGGGTATTCGCAGGTACTCGGGATTGAAGGAAAACCAGCCCAGCACGCCCACCAGCAGCAGGGGCACCAGCTTGAGCACCGTCAGCAGGTTTTGCGCCAGGCCGAAGGCGCCGATACCGCGCAGGTTGATCAGGGTACAAAGCCAGATGGCGCCGATCGCCGTGGCCACCATCAGCACCGGGTCGCGCAAGGCCGGAATGAATACCTGCAGATAACCCACCAGCGTCACTGAGATGGCGGCATTGCCGATCCAGGCCGCCTTCCAGTAGGTCCAGGCACAAAGGTAGCCGGCGAAGTTGCCGAATCCGTCTCGCGTGTAGGCGTAAGGACCGCCCGCCGCCGGGCTGAGCCGCGCCAGGCGGGCGAAGGTGAGGGCGAGGATCACGGCACCAGTGCTGGAGATCAGCCAGCCGAACAGGCTGAGCCCACCGTAGGCCGCGAGGCTGGAAGGCAGCAGGAACACCCCCGAACCAATCATGTTGCCGACCACCAGCGCGGTGCAGGTCCAGAAGCCCATGCTGCCCCGCGTCTTCTCCCCTTCCCCAGTCGCCATCGCGTCCCCCGCTGGCCGATTTATTCCCTGATGCAGTCCACTGTATAGCAGCGACCTGTAGGACTTTCCTGACAGTGGAGGCCATGCACATCGATATCGAAGCCAGGGAAGCTCAGGTCGAAGATGCGCGCGAATTCCAGGTAATCGATTATTGCGCGGGTTTCCGGGGTGAAGCGCTCACCCGGCATGATCAGTGGTATGCCCGGCGGATAGGGCACCAGCATCACAGCCGCGATGCGCCCTTGCAGCTTGTCCAGCGGCACGGCCTCCACCTCGCCGCGCACCAGCTTGTCGTAGGCATCGGCGGGCTTCATCGCCAGCTCCGGCAGTTTCGTGTACATGCGTCGCAACGCTTTTGGCGTAGCGCTGTTGCGGTAGCAGGCATGCAGCGCGTCGCAGAGGTCACGCAACCCCATGCCGGCATAACGGGCCGCATGAGCGGTGGCGATCGAGGGCAACGCCTCGGCCAGGCTCTGGTTGGCGTCGTAGCCGCGCTTGAACTCCAACAGCTCAGTGAGAAGCGTGCTCCACTTGCCCTTGGTGATCCCCATGGAGAACAGCACCAGGAAGGAATAGAGGCCGGTCTTCTCCACCACCAGCCCGCGCTCCCAGAGGAACTTGCTGACGACGGCCGCGGGAATGCCCTGGTCGCCCAGCTTGCCATCGGCCGTCAGGCCCGGCGTTACCAGCGTGACCTTGATCGGGTCGATCAGCACATAGTCTTCCGACACATCGCCGAAACCGTGCCAATCGGCATCCGGGCGCAGTAGCCAGTCCACCGTGGCGACGCTGTCGGCGCCCTCCACCAGCGGCGGCTGCCAGATGCCGAACCACCAGTCGTCGGTCGTCAGGTTCTGTCGCACATTGGCCAGTGCCCGGCGAAAGCGCAGCGCCTCGTCGAAGGTTTCCTGGATCAGCGAGCGCCCGGCGGGACCTTCCATCATCGCCGACGCCACATCGAGCGAGGCGATGATGCCGTACTGGGGCGAGGTGGAGATGTGCATCATGAAGGCTTCGTTGAAACGATGCCGGTCCAGCTGGCGCGCGCCGCCATCCTGCACGTGGATCATCGAAGCCTGGCTGAACGCCGCCAGCAGCTTGTGGGTGGAATGGGTGGTGAACACCAGCGGCGAGCGTTCATCCCGGCCAGTACACATGCCGTAGCGCCCAGCGTAGAACTCGTGGAAGGCGGCATAGGCGTACCAGGCCTCATCGAAATGCAGCACATCCACCGAGTCGCCCAGGGCCTGTTTGATCAGCTCGGCGTTGTAGCAGAGGCCGTCATAGGTGGAGTTGGTCACTACTGCCAGCTTGACCTTGGGCGCGCGGCCTTTGGCCAGGGGGCTGGCGTCGATTTTCGCCTGGATCGCCTCACGGCTGAACTCGCTGAGCGGGATCGGTCCGATGATGCCCAGCTCGTTGCGCTCCGGCGTCAGGTACAGCGGAATGGCACCGGTCATGATGATCGAGTGGACGATGGACTTGTGGCAGTTGCGGTCCACAAGCACCAGGTCATCGCGGCCCACCATGGAGTGCCAGACGATCTTGTTGGCCGTCGAGGTGCCGTTGATCACGAAGAACGTGTGGTCGGCACCGAAGTTTTGCGCTGCCCGCGCTTCGGCTTCGGCCAACGGACCGGTGTGATCGAGCAGAGACCCCAGTTCCGGCACTGAAACAGAAAGGTCCGAGCGCAGCGTGTTTTCGCCAAAAAACTGGTGGAACGCCTGGCCTACCGGGCTCTTGCGATAAGCAACGCCGCCACCATGCCCCGGCGTGTGCCAGGAGTAGTTGGACTGCGCGGTGTGTTCCACCAGGGCGCGGAAGAACGGCGGCAGCAACCCTTCCAGATAACTGCGCGCGGCGCGGGCCACCTGGCGTGCCAGGAAAGGCACGGTGTCTTCGTAGAGATAAAGCAGGCCGCGCAGTTGGTTGAGGTCGGCCATGGCCTCGGCCGGCGCATTCTCGATGGTCACTTGCTCGCCGAGGGCGAAGATCGGTAGCTGCGGCGCGCGCACCCGTGCAACGCGGATCAACTCCACCATGTCCTGCAACAGCCGCTGGTTCTCCCCGGCGCCTTCGGCAGCGACCAGGATGCAGGCGAGACCATGGTGGGTCGAGGCAACGATGCGCCCTTCGGCGGAGCTGGCGGTGGAGAGAATGGTGAAGCCTTCCTGCTCGAGCTCCCGGGCGATGCAGCGCACACGGTCGCCGGCAACGGTGTCGGCCTTGATGTCACGGTGGACGATGAGGACGGGGAACTTGAGCTCTTTATACATTGTGGCTCCCTGAGGGGCGGGCCTGCCCGCCTATGCCCTCAGGGTAGAAGCTCGTTCGCAGGGGCGGTACCCCTGCTGCCACTGCCTGTACGTAAAAGTCGCAATCAGGAAGCCGGCGGCGCGTCCATCTGAACCCAGAGTGCGGGTGAGCCGGCGGACTTTTCGATGGCCGCCAGGCGGGAAGCATGGGCAGCCAGCTCTTCTTCGCTGGCGCGGATCACTCGGCTGCGTGTGCGATCGGCCGGCAGACGGCGGATCGGCGAAGCCTGAGCACGGCCACCGCCGCCGTCGCCACCATCGCCGGCGAGGGACAAGTTGGTCTGACCACCGGTCATCGCCAGGTAGACGTCGGCAAGGATCTCGGCGTCGAGCAATGCGCCGTGCAGTTCACGATTGGAGTTGTCGACGTCGTAGCGCTTGCACAGGGCGTCCAGGCTGTTGCGCTGACCCGGATGGCGCTCGCGGGCCATCATCAGGGTGTCGAGCACCGTGCAATACTCGGTGACGTCGCTGCGGTCGGACTGCCCCAACAGGGCGAATTCGTTATTGATGAAGCCGATGTCGAACGCCGCGTTGTGGATGATCAGCTCGGCGCCCTTGATGAATTCGAAGAACTCATCGGCAACATCCTTGAACCGCGGCTTGCCCACCAGGAACTCGTTGGTGATGCCGTGTACCGCGATGGCGCCTTCATCCACCTCGCGATCGGGTTGCAGGTAGACGTGGAAGTGCCGCCCGGTGAGGCGCCGGCCTTCCATCTCGACGCAGCCGATCTCGATGACCCGGTGACCATCGGTAACCGGCATGCCGGTGGTTTCAGTGTCGAGGACTACATAACGCATGTTCAGAACCTATGAAGGAGATTGCCGCAAGGGCGGAATTCTAGCGGGCATTCAACTCAGCGACACCCCGATTGGCCAACTGGTCGGCCCGCTCGTTGCCGGGGTGGCCGGTATGGCCGCGCACCCACTGCCAGCGCACGTTGTGGCGATTCACCTGCTCGTCCAGGGCCTGCCAGAGATCGGCATTCTTCACGGGCTGCTTGGCCGCGGTCTTCCAGCCGCGCTTCTTCCAGTTGGGCATCCATTCGGTGATGCCCTGCATCACGTACTGGGAGTCGGTGATGATTTTCACCTCGCATGAACGCTTGAGCGCGACCAGCCCCATGATGGCGGCCATCAGCTCCATGCGGTTGTTGGTGGTATCGCGCTCGCCACCCCAAAGTTCGCGCTCGGCGCCCTTGTAGACCAGCAGCGCACCCCAGCCGCCAGGGCCAGGATTGCCCTTGCAGGCGCCATCGGTATAGATCTCGACCAGATCGCTCACTTATGCCTCATGTTTCGAATCGCACCGGCTGACTTTGGCCACCGGCATGGGAACCAGCTTGCCCATGGGCTCGCGCCGGGCCTGACGCAGTGGCCGCAAGCCGATCACCAGCTTGCGCGCCACCAATAGATAGAAGCCCGCACCGAATCCTTGTCCGGCGGCGCCCCAACGCTCCAGGCGGGCCAGGCGGGATTGCCAGGCGGCTGAAGCGAGCGGCGGACGATAGCACCCGAAGCGTCGTTTCTCCAGCGCGAACCCCAGCAGGTTGAGCCAGTCGTTGACCCGCGTTGGCGAGATGCAGCGCGCCTGGCGCAGGGCGTCGCGAGCGAAGAAATGGCGCACGCCCCAGGCACTCCATGGATTGACTCCGACGATGATCAGATGACCGCCGGGCCGCACACTGCGGGCAGCCTCGCGCAACAGGCTATGGGGAGAAAGACAGAAATCCAGGCCGTGCTGCAGCACCACCACGTCGGCGGCATGCTCGCTCAAGGGCCAGGCGGCCTCTTCGCAGGCGATTTCCACCCCCGGAAGGGGCGCCCCCAGGTGCACGCTGCGCTGGATCTGCTTGGCACCGGGCGGTAGTTCCGCGCGCGGGCCGTAATGCACCAGGTAACCGCCGAAGTAGCGCGCCAGTTCGTCCTCCAGCAACCGCTGTTCTTCGAACAGCATCAACCCGCCCAAGGGGCCTGCGAACCAGGAACGGGCCCCGGTGATTAGCTCGAGCCAGTCGGCATCGGCTTGAGCGAATGCTTTCTCGGTCATGGCAATCTCCTGCGTCAGAGCCCTAAGATGCTCCATTGCTCTCTGCTTGGCGACTCCCTTCATGATCCAGATCGATGCCCTCCCCGCCTTTTCCGACAACTACCTCTGGCTGCTGCAAGATGCCGAAAACCGTCACTGCGCGGTGGTCGACCCGGGTGACGCCGGGCCGGTACTGGCCTGGCTTGAAGCCCATCCCGGCTGGCAGCTGACCGACATTCTGGTCACCCACCACCACCACGATCACATCGGTGGCGTGGCGCGCCTGAAGGAAGCCTGCGGCGCCCGCGTGCTGGGGCCGTCCCGGGAAAAGATCCCCTTGCGCGACCAAGCGCTGGACGAAGGCGACCGGGTACAGGTGCTGGGCCTGGAGTTCCAGGTGATCGAAGTCCCCGGCCATACCCTGGGCCATATCGCTTACTACCATGCGGACGCCACGCAACCGCTACTGTTCTGCGGCGATACGCTGTTCGCCGCCGGCTGTGGCCGTCTGTTCGAAGGCACCCCGGAACAGATGCACCACTCCCTCACCCGCCTGGCAGCGCTTCCGGTGGCCACCCGCATCTACTGCACCCATGAGTACACGCTCAGCAACCTGCGCTTCGCCAAGGCCGTGGAACCCACCAACCGCGCTACGGCCACGCGATTCGACGAAGTCACCCGGCTGCGCGAGCAAGGGGGGATCAGCTTGCCCTCTACCATCGCCCTGGAACTGGCCACCAACCCCTTCCTGCGGGTAACCGAAACATCCGTTAAACAAATGGCCGACGAGCGGGCCGGCCGGGATAACCCTACGCCAACCGAGGTCTTCGCCACCCTCCGAGCCTGGAAAGACCAGTTCTGAACAGTCGGTCAAGCTTTGGTGGACTGGTGAAAACTTGACCAACCATAGGTCGATTTCTAGAATCGCCGGACTTTTTTGCCGGAAAAACCTCACAGCCAATGTTATCTACGCCGATCAAAACCTTCGACCTGGATGCATTGGCACGAGCCGCGCGGGCGCTCGTGGTGGTGTGTGCGGTTACGCTTGCAGGCTGTTCTGGCATGGGCCAGAAGGACGATGACCAGGGCCGCGACACCGACCGCGCGCTGGGCATGAACCAGCAGCCCCAATGGCTGGAAGAAGCCGAAACCGAGCGCGAGCCCCAGGACATCTGGGAGCGCATGCGCAACGGCTTCAAGCTGCAGGATGAAATCGGCGTCAATCCGCGCATTGAGCGCCAGCGCCTCTGGTACGTCAGCAAGCCCTCCTTCCTGGAAAGCGCCAGCGAGCGTGGCAGCCTCTATATCCACTACGTGGTAGAGCGCCTGGAAGAACGCAACATGCCCCTGGAGCTTGCCCTGCTTCCGGTGGTGGAAAGCGCCTACAACCCCTTTGCCTATTCGCGCAGCCATGCTGTGGGCATCTGGCAGTTCATTCCGTCCACGGGCCGCTACTTCAACCTGCGCCAGACCAACTGGTACGACGGCCGTCGCGATATCACCGCCTCCACCAACGCCGCGCTGAACTACCTGGAACGCCTGCACGAGATGTTCAACGGCGACTGGCTGCTAGCACTGGCCGCCTACAATGCGGGCGAAGGCACGGTCAGCCGGGCCATCGAGCGCAACCAGAAACTCGGCCTGCCGACCGACTACTGGAACCTGCCATTGCCCAAGGAAACCCAGGATTATGTGCCCAAGCTGCTGGCACTATCGCAACTGGTGATGGCACCTGAAGCCTATGGCGTGAACCTCGATCCCATCGCCAACGAACCCTACTTCGAGGTGGTGGAAGTCAAGCAGCAGCGCCTCGACCTGTCGCAGGTGGCCGAGCTGGCCGACATGGAAGCCGACGAGATGTACCAGCTCAACCCGGCCTTCAAGAAACGCATCACCATGGACGGCCCGCAACACCTGCTGGTGCCGACCGAGAAGGCCGAGCTGCTGACCGCCAACCTCGCCCTGATGAAGCCCCAGGAACTGGTGGACTGGCAGCAGTACCGGGTGCGCAATGGCGACAGCCTGCACGGCATCGCCAACCGTTATCATGTAACGGTCAAGACCCTGAAGGAAATCAATGGCCTTTCCGGCAACCACCTGCGTGTAGGCCAGCAATTGAGCATTCCGGTCGAGCCAGGCCTGAAACCCGGGCAGCCGCTGTTCCAGAACGTCGCCAGTGCTCCTGCACCCGCCCCGACGCGCAGCCACAAGGTGAAGAGTGGCGACAACCTCTGGTCCATCGCCCGCGAGTACAAGGTGAATGTGCAGGACATCAAGCGCTGGAACCAGCTCAAGGGCAATCACCTCAAGGCCGGTCAGGTCCTGAAACTGCAAGGCGGCGCCCTTCAGGTCGCCAGCGCCAGCCAAGGCGGCACGTCCAAGGGCAAGGGCCGCGAATCAGTGACCTATTACAAGGTCAAGCGGGGCGACTCCCTCTACCTGATCGCCAAGCGTTTCAACGTCGAGATGAAACACCTGCAACGCTGGAATCCGCGCAGTGGCACCGGCCTGAAGCCGGGCCAGACCCTGACCGTCTATCTGCCCTGACGCCCTCCACCCACACGGTGTAAATCGGCGTCGAGCAAAGCGCGACCCAGTATCACCTGCAGCCCCCCGCTGGGCCTCACGGCCCCTGACCGCGGCTATTTCTGCGCCATCGCCGCCAGGCACCGCCCCGCTGCCTGAGCGAAATGCTGAAATGCCACGAACTGCTCATGCCTGAGCGCCCGGCCAGAAAGTCGGCAATCAGCGTAGATCACCCCGATCTCGCGCTTGCCGGCCAGCAGTGGCGCGACGAAGAACATCCCCTGCCCCAGCCACTCGCGCATCGGGCGCGTCACCAGGTCGTTCAGGCTGTAACTGGCGGGAACGCCCATCCACAAGGTCTCGCGGGTACGCAAGACGTAGCTGAACAGGTTGGCCTGCTCGGGCAAGTCGGCCGGCAAGGCGAAGTCACTCAGCCACCGCTCGCTGCCCTCACCCACTGCGCGGCGCGCCGTGAAGCGACTGCGCTGGTCTGCCAGCACAGCCACCATTACCCGCTCTATCCCGGCCCCCCGGTGCAAGCCCTGAAGCAGGGTATCCAGCACCAGGTTGACGTCGGCCTTGCGCGACACCAGCATGCCGAGTTCCTGCAGGGCCTGCTGCATGACCAGCAGGTTGGGTTGAAGCAACTGCGCCTGGCGCTGCTCGCGCTGAACGCGAATCTGTTCCGGGTCGGTGTGGGGAATCAGGTGGCAAAGCTTGCTGGCGCCAAAGGTCGTCGCCACCTTGACCGCCTCATCGGCATTGGCCAGAACCTGCTGAAGCGCCTCCTCCCGACCGAGGCCCACCAGGCTGGCGAACTGCTCCACCAGTAGCGTCATGGCTGGAGAGTCCCAGCCCTGCAGGGCTGACTCACTGATGCGCACACCCAAGCTCACAGCCTTCACCGCCGGGTCGCTCTGGGACGAGCCGACGTGGGCGAGGCTCGCCAGTTCCCCCAGGTTCCAGCTACGCACCAGTCCCAAGGTCAGCTGGCGAAAACTGGTGCCCAGCACGTCGCGTACGGCCTGCTCTTCGTCGACCCCTGGTTGCGCCAAGGCTGCGGCCAGCTCATCGGCCTGATCGCCGCCACAGCCCCAGAACGCCAGCTCCCCCAGATTGTGCAGCAGGGCGGCAATGAATACCTCTTCCTGGCTGCGCGCCAGCAGGTAGCCTGCAATGTTGCGTGCCTGCACCGCGGCATGGAAGGAACGCGCCAGGAGCGCCGGCAGTTGCTCCCGTGGGCCGCGAGTCAGCAGGCTGTCGATCAGGCTCACGGAGAGACCAATCAGGCGCACGTTCTCGAAACCGATCAGTACGATGGCGCGGGAGATCGTGCGGATCGCCTCCTGGGAGGGGTTGTAGTAGACGCTGTTGGCGACCTTCAGCACCTTGGAGGTCAGGGTCGCGTCACGCAGTAGCACATCGGCCAACTGCTGCACGGAGGATTTGTCCTGTTGGGCCATATGGTGCAAGTCCTGCACCACCGCGGCCAGGGCGGGCAATTCGGCCTCGTTGAACCGGTCTATCCATGACTGCAAACCATGGCTGCGTTCACCCAAGATTGGCACCTCTGCAAAAAATTCCGGATGGTGGCCAGAATGCTGGCCAGCTAGCCGCAGGCTGGCTCTTTTTTCTTGCCTGTACAAGCTGTTACTGTACTTGCCAGCCGTCACCGCCGACACCCGCAGCGCGTGACCCCCGACACGATTTCGCCGGCCCGAGGCCCGCGCCTTCCCGCCAGCGAGGCCAGCGCCCATATGCCCGACACAACAGCCATGGATCGGACCCCCGCCTGATGCGTCGCCTTGCGTTCATGCTCATCGGCCTGCTGGCCCAACCCTGCTTCGCCAGCCTGATTGAAAGCCACGGCTATGCGCAGTTCGGCACCCTGAAGTACCCCGCCAACTTCGACCATTTCGACTGGGTCAACCCCAGTGCCCCCAAGGGCGGAACACTGCGGGTCATGGCCTTCGGCAACTTCGACACCCTCAATCCCTACACTTTCAAGGGCACCAGTCCGGTGGCCACGCCCAACTTTCTGCAGTACGGCGTCACCGAACTGAACGAGCCATTGATGGTGGGTACCGGCCAGTACGACCCGTCCGGGGACGAGCCCGCCTCGAGCTACGGGCTGATCGCCAGGAGCGTCGAATACAGCGAGGACCGAAGCTGGGTGGTATTCAACCTGCGCGAGGAAGCCCGCTTCCACGACGGCAAGCCGATTACCGCCTATGACGTTGCCTTCTCCTACCGCACGTTGGCCGAGAACGGCCATCCGCAATACCGCACCAGCCTGCAGGAAGTGAAGCGGGTCGACATCCTCAACCGCCACCGCATTCGCTTTGTACTCAAGCGCGCCGGCAACCCGCTGTTGATCCTGCGCCTTGGCGAATTGCCCGTTCTCCCCCAGCACTACTGGGAAAACCGCGACTTCAAGGCCACCACCTTCGAGCCCCCCCTGGGCAGCGGTCCTTATCGCATCACTCAGGTCCGGCCTGGACGCAGCCTGGTATTCGAGCGGGTCAAGGACTGGTGGGGCAAGAAACTGCCGGCCAACCGTGGCAAGTACAACTTTGATCGGGTCGAAGTGGAGTTCTACCGCGACAGCAACGTCGCGTTCGAAGCCTTCAAGGCTGGGGAGTTTGATTTCTACATCGAGCATCAGGCGAAGAACTGGGCCAATGGCTATCGTTTCCCGGCCATCGCCCGTGGCGACGTCATACGCGCCGAGATCCCGCACCAGATCCCAACCCAGACCCAGGCCCTGTTCATGAACACCCGCCGCGCCGTATTCAGTGACCGCAAGGTGCGCGAAGCGATGGGGCTGATGTTCGACTTCGAATGGACCAACCGTACCCTGTTCAACAACGCCTATATGCGCTCCACCAGCTACTACCCCAATAGCGAGTTCAGCGCCCAGGGCAAGCCCGAGGGGCACGAGTGGCTGCTGCTGTCACCCCACCGCAAGGAGTTGCCGGAGTCGCTGTTCATCCAGCCGTTCCAGGTGCCCACCACCGAGGGTCGCGGCATCCCGCGGGAAACCCTTCGCCGCGCCATCGGTCTATTGGCCGGAGCCGGTTGGAAGCTGTCTGGCCAGCGCCTGGTGAATGATCGTGGCCAGCCGCTGCGTTTTGAAATCCTGCTGGTCAACCCGAACCTTGAACGCATCCTCCAGCCCTATCGCGAAAACCTTGCCAGCATCGGCATCGACGTCAGCCTGAGGACCGTGGACCGCGCGCAGTACAAACAGCGCCTCGACCACTTCGACTACGACATGATCCTGATGACCCTGCCGCAGACCCTGAGTCCTGGCCTGGAGCAATACCTCTACTTCCACTCCAGCCAGGTGGGCGTGAAGGGCAGCAAGAATTACGCGGGCGTCGCCAACCCGGTGACCGACGACTTGATCGACAAGCTACTCGGCGCCCAGAGCCGCGACGAACAATTGGCCGCCGCGCGAGCACTCGACCGCACCCTGCTCTGGGAGCACTACAGCATCCCTAACTGGTACATCAATTATCACCGCCTGGCCTACCGCAACCGGTTCGCCTTCGTCACCACGCCGCCCTACACCCTGGGCCTGCGTGCCTGGTGGCTGAAGCCCACGGAGAACGCCCGATGAGCAAAACGCTGCGCAACCGCTGCCTGCAAGGTTGTGGCGCCCTGCTGCTGTCCCTGGCCGGCCTCGCCACGGCCGAGCCCAAGTACGCCATCACCCTGTATGACGAGCCTGCCAAGTACCCGGCAAACTTCACGCACTTTTCCTGGGTCAACCCGGAGGCTCCCAAGGGCGGCGTCCTGCGTCTCGCCGGCGTCGGCGGGTTCGACAGCCTCAACCCCTTCATTCCGCGGGGCAATTCGGCCGACCAGATCGGCCTGATCTACGACAGCCTGACCTTCCATTCCCCGGATGAACCCTTCACCGAGTACGGCCTGCTGGCGGAGCGGATCGAAAAGGCGCCGGACAACAGCTACGTGCGCTTCTACCTGAATCCCAAGGCGCGCTTCCACGATGGCCAGCCGGTGACGGCCGAGGACGTGATTTTCACCTTCAACATCCTGGTCGAACATGGCGACCCCATGTACCGCCACTATTACGCCGACGTGGCCAAGGTGGAGGCCGAGGACAGGTTGCGCGTGCGCTTCGACTTCAAGCACGCGGGCAATCGCGAACTGCCGCTGATCCTCGGCCAGATCCAGGTACTGCCCAAGCACTACTGGGAAGGTCGCGACTTCGGCAAGACCGACCTCTCTCCGCCGCTCGGCAGCGGCCCTTACCGCATCGCCAAGGTGGACGCTGGCCGCTCCATTCGCTATGAGCGGGTCAAGGACTGGTGGGCCAAAGACCTTCCGGTCACGCGCGGTTACTACAACTTCGATGCGATAACCGTCGACTACTACCGCGACATGTCGGTGTCACTGGAGGCCTTCAAGGCCGGCCAGTTCGACTTCAACCTGGAGTACTCCGCCAAGGACTGGGCCACCGGCTACGAAAGCCCTGCCCTGCGCGCCGGCAAGATCATCAAGGAAGCCATCCCGAACCACAACCCGACCGGGATGCAGGGCTTTGCCTTCAACATTCGCCGACCAGCATTCCAGGACCGTCGGGTACGCGAGGCCATCGCCCAGCTGTTTGACTTCGAATGGGCCAACAAGCAGCTGTTCTTCGGCGCCTACAAACGCACCAGCAGCTACTTCGAGAACTCGGAGATGGCGTCCCACGAGATGCCTGATGCCGAGGAGCTGAAAATCCTCGAGCCGCTGCGTGACCAGGTGCCGAGCGAAGTCTTCACCCAGGTGTTCAAACCGCCGGTGAGTGACGGCAGCGGCATCATCCGCGACCAGAAACGCCGCGCTTACCAGTTGCTCATGGAGGCCGGCTACAAGATCGAGAACGACAAGATGGTCGGTCCGGACGGCAAGCCCCTGGCCTTCGAGATCCTCATCGCCCAGGCCAACCTGGAACGGGTTATCCTGCCCTTCAAGCGCAACCTGGCGGAGTTGGGCATCGATCTGCAGATTCGCCGCGTGGACGTTTCCCAGTACATCAACCGCCTGCGCTCGCGCGACTTCGACATGATCCCTGCCACCTGGGGGCAGTCCAGCTCGCCAGGCAACGAACAGATGGAGTTCTGGCACTCGCGCAGCGCCGACAGTGCTGGCAGCCGCAACTTCATCGGCTTGCGCGACCCTGCCATCGACAAGCTGGTGGAGGGCCTGATCCGCGCCGACTCGCGCAAAAGCCTGGTGAAACACGCCCGCGCCCTCGATCGGGTGCTGCTCTGGGGTCACTATGTGGTGCCTAACTACTACGTCGACACCTGGCGCGTGGCCTACTGGAACCACTTCCAGCGCCCCGAAACGACGCCGCTCTATGACTACAGCCTGATGACCTGGTGGCAGAAACCGGGCACGGAAACTGCTGACGAGTCCGAGCAAGCCCCCTCCGAGCCGGATGCCCAGTAAATGCTCGCCTACATACTGCGTCGACTGCTGCTGATCATTCCCACCCTGTTCGGCATCCTGCTGATCAACTTCATCATCATCCAGGCCGCTCCCGGTGGCCCGGTGGAACAGATGATCGCCAAACTGGAAGGCTTCGATGCCGCGGCCGGTGGCGCCACCGGACGCATCTCCGGCGGCGGCTCGGAAGTGGCCACGGCCGGCTCGAACTACCGCGGCGCCCAGGGCCTCGACCCGGAACTGGTGGCCGAGATCGAGAAGATGTACGGCTTCGACAAGCCGGCGCCGGAACGCTTCTGGCTGATGATCACCAACTACCTGAAACTGGATTTCGGCAATAGCTTCTTCCGTGATGCCAAGGTCACCGACCTGATCATCGAGAAGTTGCCGGTATCCATCTCCCTTGGGCTCTGGAGCACCCTGATCATGTACCTGGTCTCCATACCCCTGGGGATCGCCAAGGCCGTGCGCCACGGCAGCGCCTTCGATGTCTGGAGCAGCACGGCGATCATCATCGGCTACGCCATTCCTGCATTCCTGTTCGCCATCCTGCTGATCGTGCTCTTCGCCGGTGGCAGCTACTTCGACTGGTTCCCCCTTCGCGGCCTCACGTCGAACAACTTCGACGAACTGAGCCTGACCGGCAAGATTCTCGACTACTTCTGGCACCTGGCCCTGCCAGTGACTGCGCTGGTGATCGGTAACTTCGCCACCCTCACCCTGCTGACCAAGAACAGCTTTCTCGATGAGATCAACAAACAGTACGTGACCACCGCCCGCGCCAAGGGCCTGTCGGAAAACCGCGTGCTTTACGGCCACGTATTCCGTAATGCGATGCTGCTGATCATCGCCGGCTTCCCGGCGGCCTTCATCGGCCTGTTCTTCACTGGATCGCTACTGATCGAGGTGATCTTCTCCCTCGACGGCCTGGGCCTGTTGAGCTTCGAGTCCGCGCTGAATCGCGATTACCCCGTGGTGTTCGGCACACTCTTCATCTTCACCTTGCTGGGACTGGTCGTGAAACTGATCGGCGATCTCACCTACACCCTGGTCGATCCACGCATCGACTTCGAAAACCGGGAGGGTTGAGCATGGCCCTCTCCCCAATCAACCAGCGCCGCTTCGCACGTTTCAAGGCCAACAAGCGCGGCTGGTGGTCACTCTGGCTGTTCCTGATTCTCTTCGTCCTGAGCCTGGGCGCCGAAATGATCGCCAACGACAAGCCATTGATGGTCGACTACGACGGCCAGTGGTACTTCCCTTTCCTCAAGCGCTATCCAGAAACCACCTTCGGCGGCGAGTTCCCGCTGGAAGCCAACTACAAGACGCCCTATATCCGCGAGCTGATCGAATCCAAGGGCGGCAGCATGATCTGGGCGCCCATTCCCTTCAGCTACGACACCATCAACTACGAACTCAAGGTACCGGCTCCAGCACCGCCCTCGGCGGAAAACTGGCTGGGTACGGACGACCAGGGGCGCGATGTGATGGCCCGGGTCATCTATGGCTTCCGCATCTCGGTGCTGTTCGCCCTGACCCTGACCCTGCTGAGCTCCATCATCGGTGTGATCGCGGGAGCCTTGCAGGGCTTCTACGGCGGCTGGGTGGACCTGGCCGGCCAACGCTTCCTGGAAATCTGGTCCGGCCTGCCGGTGCTCTACCTCCTGATCATCCTGGCCAGCTTCGTGCAGCCGAACTTCTGGTGGCTGCTGGGCATCATGCTGCTGTTCTCATGGATGAGCCTGGTGGACGTGGTGCGTGCCGAATTTCTCCGTGGCCGCAACCTGGAATACGTGCGCGCGGCCCGCGCACTGGGCATGGAGAATGGCGCCATCATGTTCCGCCACATCCTGCCCAATGCCATGGTGTCCACCATGACCTTCATGCCATTCATCCTCACCGGCGCCATCGGCACCTTGACCGCGCTGGACTTCCTTGGCTTCGGCCTTCCACCGGGAGCCCCCTCTCTCGGCGAGTTGGTGGCCCAGGGCAAATCCAACCTGCAGGCTCCCTGGCTGGGTATTTCTGCCTTCATGGTGCTGGCGACCATGCTGACATTGCTGGTGTTCATCGGCGAAGCCGCGCGCGATGCGTTCGACCCGAGGAAGTGAAATGAGCGAGAACCTGATCGAAATACGCGACCTCGCCGTCGAGTTCGTCACCGGCGAGAAGGTCCAGCGCGTGGTCGAGGGCGTCAGCTTCGACATCCGCAAAGGCGAAACCCTGGCCCTGGTGGGCGAAAGCGGCTCCGGCAAGTCGGTAACCGCGCACTCCATCCTGCGCCTGTTGCCCTACCCGCTCGCCCGCCACCCGAACGGCAGCATCAACTACGCCGGCAAGGACCTGCTGAAGCTGCCCGAAAGCAAGCTGCGCGCTATTCGCGGCAACCGCATCGCCATGGTCTTCCAAGAGCCCATGACCTCGCTCAATCCGCTGCACAGCATCGAGAAGCAGATCAACGAAGTGCTGGGCCTGCACAAGGGGCTGACTGGCAAGGCCGCCACCAAACGCACCCTGGAGCTGCTGGAGCTGGTCGGCATCCCCGAACCGCACAAGCGCCTCAAGGCCTTTCCCCACGAGCTTTCCGGTGGGCAACGGCAACGGGTGATGATCGCAATGGCTCTGGCCAACGAGCCGGAGCTCCTGATCGCCGACGAACCCACTACTGCGCTGGATGTCACCGTCCAGCTGAAAATCCTCGAGCTGCTAAAGGAACTGCAGGCACGCCTGGGCATGGCGTTGTTGCTGATCAGCCATGACCTCAACCTGGTGCGGAGAATTGCGCATCGTGTATGTGTCATGCAGCGAGGTTGCATCGTCGAACAAGCGTCGTGTGATGAGCTGTTCCACGCACCGCAGCATCCCTACACCAAGGAACTGCTCGGCGCCGAGCCTTCGGGCCAGCCGGCACAGAACCCGGTGGGAGCACCACTGCTGGAGGTCGATGACCTGCGCGTGTGGTTCCCGATCAAGAAGGGCTTGCTGCGACGCACCGTGGATCACGTGAAGGCCGTGGACGGCGTCAATTTCAGCCTGCTGCAGGGCCAGACCCTGGGTATCGTGGGCGAAAGCGGCTCCGGCAAGTCCACGCTGGGCCTGGCGATTCTCCGGCTGCTGGGCAGCCGGGGCGGCATCCGTTTCCAGGGCCAGGCACTGGACGGACTGTCGCAGAAGGACGTGCGGCCGTTCCGGCGCGAGATGCAAGTGGTCTTCCAGGACCCCTTCGGCAGTCTCAGCCCCCGCATGTGCGTGGGCCAGATTGTCGGCGAGGGGCTTCGAATCCACCGCATCGGCACCGAGGCGGAGCAGGAACAGGCCATCATCGACGCGCTCCTGGAGGTAGGGTTGGACCCGGAAACCCGGCACCGCTACCCCCACGAGTTTTCCGGAGGGCAACGGCAGCGGATTGCCATTGCCCGGGCGTTGGTGCTGAAACCGGCACTGATCCTGCTGGACGAGCCCACCTCGGCGCTCGACCGGACGGTTCAGCGCCAAGTGGTGGAGTTGTTGCGTAGGTTGCAGACCAAGTACGACTTGACCTACCTGTTCATCAGCCATGATCTGGCGGTGGTCCGGGCATTGAGCCACCAGCTGATGGTGATCAAGCACGGACAGGTGGTCGAGCAGGGTCCAGCCGAAGGCATCTTCGCCTCACCGCAGCACAGCTATACGAAGCAGTTGCTGGAAGCCGCATTCCTGGCTCCAGAAACTGCCCATTAACCAGAAGAGGATGAAAGCACATGGGTTTTCTCGCCGGTAAGCGCGTACTGATCGTTGGCGTAGCCAGCAAACTGTCCATCGCATCGGGCATCGCTGCAGCCATGCATCGCGAAGGCGCCGAGCTCGCCTTCACCTACCAGAACGACAAGCTGAAAGGCCGCGTCGAAGAATTCGCCGCAAGCTGGGGCTCCAACGCCGAACTCTGCTTCCCCTGCGACGTCGCCAACGACGAAGAAATCGCCGCTGTCTTTGAGGCCCTCGGCAAGAAGTGGGACGGCCTGGACTGCATCGTCCACTCGGTCGGTTTCGCTCCGGGCGACCAACTGGACGGCGACTTCACCGAAGTCACCACCCGCGAAGGCTTCCGCATCGCCCACGACATCAGCGCCTACAGCTTCGTGGCCCTGGCCAAGGCCGGTCGCGAAATGATGAAAGGCCGCAATGGCAGCCTGCTGACCCTGTCCTACCTGGGCGCCGAGCGCACCATGCCGAACTACAACGTCATGGGCATGGCCAAGGCCAGCCTGGAAGCCGGTGTGCGTTACCTGGCCGGCAGCCTCGGCCCAGAAGGCACGCGCGTGAACGCCATCTCCGCTGGCCCGATCCGCACCCTGGCGGCTTCCGGCATCAAGAGCTTCCGCAAGATGCTCGCCGCAAACGAGAAGCAGACCCCCCTGCGTCGCAATGTGACCATCGAGGAAGTCGGCAACGCCGGCGCGTTCCTCTGCTCCGACCTGGCCTCGGGTATCAGCGGCGAGATCATGTACGTGGACGGCGGTTTCAATACCACCGCCATGGGCAACATCGAAGACTGATAGCCACACTTACGAAGAAGCCCGCACTTATGTGCGGGCTTTTTTGTAGGTGCGCCCGGCTTGGCGCGTAGCGCCCGTGACTGGCGCCCCCAAAGAAAAAGGCCGCATAGTGCGGCCTCTTTCATACATCACACGTCAGAAACGTTCGATCTTCGCCTTCTCTTCCAACTGGCGACGGTAGGCAGCAAAGTCTTGCTGACCACTCCGCGAGGCGAGGAAGCGGCTGTACATCGCCTTCTCCTGCTCAGACAGCTTCTCATCCGACTGACTGATGCCGTTCAGCCGGATCACCACGTAGTCGCCGTTGCCGAGTTTCACGCCAGTGAACTCGGGCTTGTCGGCGGCCGCAGGTTTCGGCATGCGGAACAGAGTCTGCAGCACCACCGGCTCGATACCTTCCTGGCTGCGGGTCGCGGCTTCTACCACCTGCCAGGATTGACCGTCCTGAGCCTGCTCAACCGGGGTCTTACCTTCGCGCAGGCTGGCAATCAAGGCGTCACCTTTGGTCTTGGCGGCTTCGCCGGCCTTCTGCTCCATCAGGTGCTGACGGATACTGTCACTGACCTTGTCCAGCGCCAGCTGTTCGGGCTTCTTGTGCTCTTTGACACGCAGAACGACTACGGTGTCCGGATCGAGCTCAATGGCAGAACTGTTGGCGCCGTCTTCCAGCACTTCCGGACTGAACGCGGCCTGGAGGACTTGGCGGTTTGCGGTCAGGCCTTCGCCACCTTCACGACCGAATGGGGCGCTGGTCTTCACTTCAAGGTTCAGCTCCTGCGCAGGCTGCGCCAGATCCGAAGCCTCGAATGCAGCATCTTCCAGCTCCTTGCTTACCTCGACGAAGCGCTGCTCGACCTGCTGGGCCTTGATGTCGTGCTCCAGTTTCGGCTTCAGGCTCTCGAAGCTTGGTACCTCGGGCGCCTGCACACCCAGCAGTTTGATCAGGTGCCAACCGTACTGGGTACGCACCGGAGCGGAAACCTCGCCCTGATTCAGCGCGTACAGCGACTCTTCGAAAGCCGGCTCATAGACGCCAGGGCCGGCAAAGCCCAGGTCCCCGCCATTGGTAGCGGAGCCGGAGTCGTCAGAGAACTCCTTGGCCAGGGCGGCAAAGTCTTCGCCCTTGTCCAGACGCTGCTTGATCTGCTCGATCTTGGCCTTGGCCTGTTCCTCATTGAGCTTGTCGCTGACCTCTACCAGGATGTGGGCGGCCTGACGCTGTTCGGCAAGGTTGCTGATCTCTTTCTGGTACTGGGCCTGGAGGTCTTCCTCCTTGGCCTCAACCTGGCTGAAGAAAGCAGCTTTCTTCAGTTCGACGTACTCGATCACCACCTGCTCGGGGCTCATGAATTGGTCGACGTGACCGTCGTAGTAGGCCTTGAGCTCATCCTCAGAAACGCTGACTGCAGCCGGATCAGCCTTCAGGGTCAGAGTCGCGAAATCGCGAGTCTGTTTCTCCAAACGAGCAAAAGCTTCAACTTCTGCATCGGTTACGAAACCACTACCAGCCAGACCGGCACGCAGTTGGCCGATGAGCATCTCCTGCTCAAGCATCTGGCGGAACTGCAGGCGGCTGTAGTTCATCTGACGTATCACCTGATCGAAGCGGTCGGCATTGAATTTGCCGTCCACTTGGAACTCCGGCGTCTGCAGGATCAACTGGTCAATAGCACTCTGCGAGAAGGCAAAGTCGGCCTCTCCAGCGCCTTGCAGCAGGAGCTTACGTTCGATCAGCCCCTTCAGCGCGGCTTCACGCAACAGCTTCTCGTCCAGCAGGGAGGCGTCGAAGTCCTTACCCAACTGTTGCTGCAACTGGCGGCGCTGCATGTTCACGGCTTCGCTCAGTTGGTCCTGGGTGATCTCATCACCGTTGACCTCAGCCGCGATCTGGCGATTGCTGGTGGCATTGAAGATGGCGTCGAAGCCGGTCAGTGCCAGCAGTGCGATGATGACGCCAATGATGGTTTTGGCAATCCACCCCTGTGAATTGTCCCGTATGTTCTGCAGCATGGGTCCCCCAGAAACGGCCACATTGAGTCGCAGCCGAGTAACGCGGGTAGAGTATCCGAATAAGAGAAAGGCGCATCCTAGGATGCGCCTTCTCGTAGCTTGCGGAGTCTGAGATTCAACCTCTCTGGTGGTAGGAAGAAACCCTTCGCCTCCACCGCTCCGCTATCAGGCCAGGCTTGCCCGGCCCGATCGGGCAAAGCCCAAAAGACGCTTAGTTGACGGCGTCTTTCAGAGCTTTACCGGCCTTGAAGCCAGGGATCTTGGCAGCAGCAATCTTGATCGGCTTGCCAGTCTGCGGGTTGCGGCCAGTACGAGCAGCACGCTCTTTAACAGCGAAAGTACCGAAGCCAACCAGGACCACGGAGTCACCAGCCTTCAGAGCGCCAGTAACGGATTCGATAACTGCGTCCAGCGCGCGGCCAGCTACAGCTTTCGGGATGTCAGCAGATGCGGCGATAGCATCAATCAGTTCCGACTTGTTCACTCTTAAGTCCCCTTATTTCTGTTGAGTTGTTTCTTAGTTGTTTGGTGTAAGCAAAGCGGGTGCTGGTTGGCCTGCTAACACATAAGAGCCGCTTTATAACAAGGGCTCTAAAAATGTGTCAAGGAAGCCCCCCGGCTAATGCGTGCTGATTCGCTCCTTGGAATCAGTCTCGCGCTTGTCATCCTTTGCAACCATCTCCGGAGCCGCATCGGGCAAGGGCTCCGGGGCGTATTGCAGCGCAATTTGCAGGACCTCGTCAATCCATTTAACTGGTTTAATCGCCAAGTCTTGCTTGATATTTTCGGGAATTTCTTTCAGATCGCGCACATTCTCTTCGGGAATGATCACGGTCTTGATTCCACCACGATGTGCGGCCAGCAATTTCTCTTTCAGACCACCAATCGCTAGTACCTGCCCCCGCAGTGTAATTTCCCCGGTCATAGCCACATCAGCACGAACCGGAATCTGCGTCATGGCCGAAACCAGAGCAGTGCACATACCGATACCAGCGCTGGGGCCATCTTTCGGAGTAGCGCCCTCGGGCATGTGGATGTGGATATCACGTTTCTCGTGGAAGTCCGCCCGAATACCCAGGCTCTTCGCCCGGCTACGCACCACGGTAAGAGCCGCAGTAATGGATTCTGCCATCACATCACCCAGCGAACCGGTCTTGGTCAATTGCCCCTTGCCAGGGACGACCGCCGCTTCGATGGTCAGCAATTCGCCGCCAACCTGAGTCCAGGCCAGCCCAGTTACCTGACCAATCTGATCCTGCTGCTCGGCCAGACCGTAGCGATATTTACGCACACCAAGGAAGTGTTCCAGCGATTCGGCAGTGACCTGCACCGCGAAACGCTTCTCGCGAGCGTGTTCCTTCACGGCCTTGCGGCAGACCTTGGCAAGCTGGCGCTCGAGGCTACGCACACCGGCTTCTCGGGTGTAGTAACGAATGATGTCGCGAATGGCCGCTTCGTCGAACTCCAACTCGCCCTTCTTCAGGCCGTTGGCCTTGGTCTGTTTGGGTGCGAGGTACTTGACGGCGATGTTGACCTTCTCGTCTTCGGTGTAACCCGGCAGCCGAATCACTTCCATACGATCCAGCAGCGGTGCCGGAATGTTCATGGAGTTGGCCGTGCACAGGAACATCACGTCCGAGAGGTCGTAGTCGACTTCCAGGTAGTGGTCGTTGAAATTGTGGTTCTGCTCGGGATCAAGCACTTCCAGTAGCGCAGACGCAGGATCCCCGCGCATGTCGCTGCCCATCTTGTCGATCTCGTCGAGCAGGAAAAGCGGGTTGCGCACGCCGACTTTGGTCATCTTCTGGATCAAACGACCTGGCATGGAACCAATGTAGGTACGACGATGACCGCGAATCTCGGCCTCGTCACGCACACCGCCCAGGGCCATGCGCACGAATTTGCGATTGGTGGCACGTGCAATGGACTCGGCCAGCGAGGTCTTGCCAACACCGGGCGGGCCAACCAGGCAGAGAACTGGCCCCTTGACCTTCTTCACGCGCTTCTGCACGGCGAGGTATTCGAGGATTCGCTCCTTGACCTCCTCCAGGCCGTAATGATCAGCGTCTAGGATATCCTCGGCCTTGGCCAGATCCAGTCGAACCTTGCTTTCGGCCTTCCATGGGACATTGACCAGCCAATCGATATAGGAGCGCACCACGGTCGCTTCGGCGGACATTGGCGACATTTGCTTCAGCTTGTTCAGCTCGGCGTTAGCCTTGGCAAGTGCCTCTTTGGTCAACCCAGCGTTGTCGATACGTTTTTTCAACTCCTCGACTTCGTTGTGACCCTCATCAATGTCGCCCAGCTCTTTCTGAATAGCCTTCATCTGCTCATTCAGGTAGTACTCGCGCTGGCTGCGCTCCATCTGCTTCTTCACGCGGCCACGAATGCGTTTCTCGACCTGCAGCAGATCGATTTCGGCATCCAGCAACGCCAGGACATGCTCGACACGCTCGGGAAGGTCGGTCAGTTCGAGGATTTCCTGCTTCTGCTCGATCTTCAGCGCCATATGGGCAGCCATGGTGTCCACCAGGCGACCCGGCTCATCGATACTGTTCAGCGACGAAAGCACCTCGGACGGGACTTTCTTGCCCAATTGAACGTACTGTTCGAACTGGCTGAGCAGACTGCGGATAAATACTTCCGATTCGCGCTCGCCTGCATCGACTTCGTCGACCAGGCTGACTTCAGCGCGGCAATGGCCGTCAACTTCGATGAAACGCTCGATGGCGCCCCGCTGCTCGCCCTCAACCAGCACTTTCACTGTGCCATCGGGTAGCTTCAAGAGTTGCAGAACGGTGGCGACAGTACCCATGCGATACAGGGCATCTTCGCCCGGATCATCGTCGGCCGGGTTCTTCTGGGCAACCAGGAGGATCTGCTTGTCCCCCGTCATCGCAGCCTCGAGAGCCTCGATGGATTTCTCACGCCCCACGAAAAGGGGAATGACCATGTGCGGATAGACCACGACATCGCGCAATGGCAGGAGAGGTAATTCGGCAGTCGTATTCATGGTATCAGCTCTACGGCGGCCCTCGGGCCGTAAACAGATGGGAAAACCCTTGGCCCTAAGATGGGGTTAGGCCCGGGAAAAAACAAGCTTTAAGGCAGTAAATACAAAGGGGCCCGTAGGCCCCTTTGTTTCATCAAGCGTCAGGCGCCGCCTTGGCAGGCTGCTCGTTGTTCTCGTAGATCAACAGAGGCTTGGACGATCCTTCGATGACACTTTCGTCGATGACTACCTTGCTTACATCTGTTTGAGAGGGAATCTCATACATGGTGTCGAGCAGGATACCTTCGAGGATGGAGCGCAGGCCACGTGCACCGGTTTTACGCTCCAGCGCCCGGTGGGCAACGGCTTTGAGCGCATCCGGACGGAACTCGAGGTCAACGCCTTCCATTTCGAACAGTTTGGCGTACTGCTTGGTCAGCGCGTTCTTCGGCTCGGTGAGAATCTGCATCAGCGCAGCCTCATCCAGTTCGTCGAGGGTGGCAATGACCGGCAATCGACCTACGAACTCCGGAATCAGACCGAACTTCACAAGGTCCTCCGGCTCGACTTCACGGAGGGCTTCGCCCACCTTCTTACCCAGATCCTTGCTGCGGACTTCGGCATTGAAACCGATACCACCTCTGGTCGAACGGTTCTGGATCACTTTCTCCAGGCCAGCAAATGCACCACCGCAGATGAACAGTATGTTGCGGGTATCAACCTGCAGGAATTCCTGTTGCGGATGCTTGCGACCGCCTTGCGGCGGTACCGAGGCAACGGTGCCTTCGATCAGCTTCAGCAGGGCCTGCTGCACACCCTCGCCCGATACGTCGCGGGTGATGGACGGGTTATCCGACTTGCGGGAAATCTTGTCGATCTCGTCGATATAGACGATGCCCATCTGGGCCTTCTCTACATCGTAATCGCACTTCTGCAGCAGCTTCTGGATGATGTTCTCAACGTCTTCGCCAACGTAACCCGCCTCGGTGAGGGTAGTGGCATCAGCGATGGTGAAGGGTACGTTAAGCAGGCGAGCCAAGGTTTCAGCCAGCAACGTCTTGCCCGAACCGGTGGGCCCGATCAGCAGGATGTTGCTCTTGCCCAGCTCGACGTCATCTTTCTTGTCGCGCTGGTTCAGACGCTTGTAGTGGTTGTACACCGCTACCGCGAGAACCTTCTTCGCGCGCTCCTGACCAATCACGTATTGGTCGAGGATGGTGCGAATTTCCTTGGGCGCGGGCAGTTTGTGCGCACTGCTCTCGGCCTGGGCTTCCTGCACCTCCTCACGGATGATGTCGTTGCACAGGTCGACGCACTCGTCGCAGATAAATACGGAGGGACCGGCAATCAGTTTGCGTACTTCGTGCTGGCTTTTGCCGCAGAAAGAGCAATAAAGCAGTTTGCCGTTGTCCTCGCCGTTGCGGGTGTCAGTCATTCGATCGATCCAATCGGGTAGGCTTGAAACACAAGATGAAGGCAAATGCGGGCATTTTCAACCCCGCGAAACGGCCGGATATTCTCCGGCCGCAGTCTTGCGGAAGGGCTTAGCCCACGAGCTGGCGCTTACTGAGCACCTGATCGATCAGGCCGTATTTGACTGCCTCATCACCACTCATGAAATTGTCGCGGTCGGTGTCGCGTGCGATCACGTCGATCGGCTGACCTGTGTGGTCCGCCAGGATCTTGTTCAGGCGCTCGCGAATGGTGAGTATCTCACGGGCATGAATCTCAATGTCCGAGGCCTGCCCCTGGAAACCGCCCAGCGGCTGGTGAATCATCATACGCGAATGCGGCAGGCAGAAACGCTTGCCCGCAGCTCCACCAGCCAGTAGTAGCGCTCCCATACTGCACGCCTGACCAATGCACAGGGTCGAAACGTCGGGCTTGATGAACTGCATGGTGTCGTAGATCGACATACCGGCAGTCACTGAGCCACCTGGGGAGTTAATGTAGAGTTGGATGTCCTTGTCGGGGTTCTCGGCCTCGAGGAAAAGCAGCTGCGCCACCACCAGATTGGCCATGTAGTCTTCTACGGGGCCCACCAGGAAGATCACGCGCTCCTTCAACAGGCGCGAATAAATGTCATAAGCACGTTCGCCACGGGCGGACTGCTCAATCACCATCGGCACCAGACCGCCAGCGGCTTGGATGTCAGGCATTTGCTGCACGAAAGAATTGCGGGACATGTCCTGCGATCACTCCCTAATTAGATAGTCATGTCTCAAAGACGCATAAGCCAGCTCGGAGGCTGGCTTATGGTGTGTTCGAAGGAGGCGGAACGATCAGTCGGCTTTCGGAGCTTCTGCCGGCTTGACTGCCTCTTCGTAGGAAACCGACGTGTCGGTTACTTTGGCCTTCTGCAGGACAGTATCTACAACTTGTTCTTCCAGCACAACCGAACGGACTTCGTTCAGTTGCTGGTCGTTCTTGTAGTACCAGGCCACGACTTGCTCCGGCTCCTGATAGGCGGAGGCCATCTCTTCGATCAGCTCGCGCACGCGAGCTTCGTCGGGCTTCAGCTCGAACTGCTTGACCACTTCGGCCACGATCAGACCCAGGACCACGCGGCGCTTGGCTTGCTCTTCGAACAGCTCAGCCGGCAGTTGCTCGGGGTTGATGTTGCCACCGAACTGCTGAACAGCCTGGACGCGCAGACGGTTCACTTCGTTGCCGATCAGAGCCTTCGGCACCTCAACCGGGTTGGCAGCCAACAGACCATCCATCACCTGGTTCTTCACCTTGGACTTGGTGGCCTGACGCAGCTCACGCTCCATGTTCTTGCGAACTTCGGCGCGGAAGCCTTCCAGACCACCTTCCTTGATGCCGAACAGAGAGAAGAACTCATCGTTCAACTCAGGCAGCTGGGGAGCGGAAACACTGTTCACGGTCACGGTGAACTCTGCAGCCTTACCAGCCAGGTCCAGGTTCTGGTAGTCAGCCGGGAAGGTCGGATTGATCAAACGCTCTTCACCGGCCTTGACGCCAACCAGAGCCTCTTCGAAGCCCGGAATCATGCGACCGGAACCCAGCACCAGCAGGGTGCCTTTGGCGGAGCCGCCAGCAAAGACCTCACCGTCGACCTTACCGACGAAATCGATGTTCAGCTGATCACCGTTCTCGGCGGCGCGCTCAACAGCTTCGAAACGGGTGTTCTGCTTGCGCAGGATGTCCAGCATGTTGTCGACATCAGCGTCGCCAACCTCAGCCTGCAGGCGTTCGATGGCGATCTCTTCGAAACCGGCAACCTTGAATTCGGGGAACACTTCGAAAGTGGCGATGAATTCAAGATCCTTACCCTTCTCGAACACTTTAGGCTCGACAGACGGGGCACCGGCCGGATTCAGCTTCTGCTCGACAACAGCCTCATAGAAGGAAGACTGGATCAGGTCACCCAGGACTTCCTGACGAGCGGAGTCCTCGAAGCGCTGACGAATAACGCTCATCGGCACTTTGCCCGGACGGAAACCGGCAACCTTGGCGCGGCGGGCAGTCTGCTGCAGGCGCTTGGTCACTTCGTTCTCGACGCGCTCGGCCGGCACGCCGATGGTCATGCGGCGCTCAAGAGCGGAGGTGCTTTCTACAGAAACTTGCATGGATAATCCTCGTTGCACAGACATAAGCCGGCCGTTCCGGCCCCAGAATCAAGGGCATGCATTCTAGTGGGTCGATTTACAGAAGTCACCCGCCAGAAACAGCCGGCAAATTGAAGAGAGAGAAGAAAGGGAATTCGCGATGCCTCGGGAAGGCGGGCAGCGCCCCGATTCCGCACCACGCCGGAGTCGCCTCGATCCGGAAATGAAAACGCCAGGCAATGAGCCTGGCGCTTTCATGAATATGGGGTGGACGATGGGAATCGAACCCACGACACCAGGAGCCACAATCCTGTGCTCTACCAACTGAGCTACGCCCACCATATTGCACATTTACTGATTTTCATCAGCAACGGTAGCCAATGGGGCCACCGACTTACAACGAGAATCGCCAAGAACCTGCGGAACACCCACCATTCAACACGATTCGAACATCATGGTGCGGACGGAGAGACTCGAACTCTCACGCCTTGCGGCGCTGGAACCTAAATCCAGTGTGTCTACCAATTCCACCACGTCCGCAGAGACAACACTTGAAACGAAAACGCCAGGCATGCTGCCTGGCGCTCTCCGGAATATGGGGTGGACGATGGGAATCGAACCCACGACACCAGGAGCCACAATCCTGTGCTCTACCAACTGAGCTACGCCCACCATATTACGCATTGCTTGAGCCAAATGTGCCAAATGGCACGCCCGGCAGGACTCGAACCTGCGACCATCCGCTTAGAAGGCGGATGCTCTATCCAGCTGAGCTACGGGCGCTTATATCTGCGAGCAGACTATAAAGCTTCGGCCTAGACCGAATCACTTGGATTCGTCTTTGCCGTCTTACCCAGCGACAGGCTGTGCTCGACAAGCGGGGCGCATCTTATAGCCAGCCCCACCCATCGTCAACAGGAAAATTTAAAAAAATCAGAAAGATATAAGCGTCAGGACAAAATGCAGACCGCCCGCCTTTGCCCGCCCGCCCCTCCATGCGAGAATACGCGCCCTTTTTAGCCCTTCCCGATGGTTAATCTAGCGTCATGACCGCACAACTGATCGACGGCAAAACGATCGCCGCCCGCCTCCGCCAGCAGATAGCCCTACGTGTCGCCGAGCGTCGCCAGCAAGGACTTCGCGTCCCCGGCCTCGCCGTGATCCTGGTCGGCAGCGATCCCGCCTCCCAGGTCTATGTCGCCCACAAACGCAAGGATTGCGAGGAAGTCGGCTTTCTGTCGCAGGCCCATGACTTGCCCGCCAGCACCAGCCAGACTGAGCTGCTGGCCCTGATCGACCGCCTCAATGAAGACCCGGCGATCGACGGCATACTGGTTCAACTACCACTGCCTGAACACCTGGACGCCTCGCAGCTGCTGGAGCGCATCCACCCCGACAAGGACGTGGACGGCTTCCATCCTTATAACGTCGGCCGCCTGGCCCAACGCATCCCCCTGCTCCGCCCCTGCACTCCCAAGGGCATCATGACTCTCCTGGAAAGCACCGGCGCCGACCTCTATGGCATGAACGCCGTTGTTGTGGGCGCCTCCAACATCGTCGGCCGCCCCATGGCCCTCGAGCTTCTGCTCGCCGGCTGCACCGTAACGGTTACACACCGATTCACCAAGGATCTGGCCGGCCACGTAGCCAACGCAGACCTGGTGGTAGTGGCCGCCGGCAAGCCAGGCCTGGTGAAGGGAGAGTGGATCAAGCCCGGCGCGATCGTCATCGATGTCGGCATCAATCGCCAGGACGACGGCAAGCTGGTGGGGGACGTGGAATATGACGTGGCCGAGCAGCGCGCCAGCTGGATCACCCCGGTCCCAGGCGGCGTCGGCCCCATGACTCGCGCCTGCCTGCTGGAAAACACCCTTTACGCCGCCGAAACGCTCCACGCGTAAGGCACCAGCCAATAGAAAAGGCCGCATCAAGCGGCCTTTTCTATTGGGCGAATCCGATTAAGTCGACTCAGTCAGCGAGACGCCAAGTGGTACCACCCTTCCCATCTTCCAGCACTACGCCCATGGCGCTCAGCAGGTCGCGGATACGGTCGGATTCGGCCCAGTTCTTCTCTGCGCGCGCCTGCAGGCGCGCCTGAATCAGCCTCTCGACCTCAGCAGCGTCCACCTTGCCTTCGGCACCGGCGCGCAGGAAGTCATCCGGTTCCAGCTGCAGAACACCGAGCAATCCGCCCAGCGTCTTGAGCTGCGCCGCCAGGGCAGCAGCAGCCGGCAGATCGCCATCACGCAGACGATTCACCTCACGCACCATCTCGAAGAGCACTGCACAGGCCTCAGGACTGTTGAAGTCATCGTCCATGGCCGCAGCAAATCGCTCGACGAAAGCCTCGCCACCTGCCGGCGCCGCATCGGGCAGACCACGTAGCGCATGGTAGAAACGCTCAAGGGCGCCCTTGGCTTCCTTGAGGCTCTCTTCGGAGTAGTTGATCGGGCTACGGTAGTGGCTGGACACCAACAGGTAGCGCACCACCTCGGGATGGTACTTTTCCAGCACCTCGCGAATGGTGAAGAAATTGCCCAGGGACTTGGACATCTTCTCGCCATCTACCCGCACAGCCCCCGCATGCATCCAGGCATTAGCATAGAGCTTGCCGGTGGCCGCCTCACTCTGGGCAATCTCGTTCTCGTGGTGCGGGAACACCAGGTCCGGACCACCGCCGTGGATGTCAAAAGTTTCGCCCAGGCAGCAGGTGGACATAACCGAGCACTCAATATGCCAACCCGGGCGACCTGGGCCCCATGGGGATTCCCAACTTGGCTCACCGGGCTTGGCGCCTTTCCAGAGCACGAAGTCCAGTGGGTCTTCCTTGGCTTCATCCACTTCGATACGGGCACCAATGCGCAGATCTTCAATCTTCTTGCGCGAAAGTTTTCCGTAACCGACGAACTTACCGACTCGGTAGTAGACATCACCATTGCCCGGGGCATAGGCGAAGCCCTTGTCGATCAGCGCCCGGATCATCTCGTGCATGCCGGCGATATGGCCGGTGGCTCGCGGCTCCATGTCCGGACGCAGCACCGACAGACGCGCCTCATCCTCATGCATCGCGGCGATCATGCGCTCCACCAGCGCCTCGAATGGCTCGCCATTCTCATTGGCGCGACGAATGATCTTGTCGTCGATGTCGGTGATGTTGCGCACGTAGGTAAGGTCGTAACCGCGATGACGCAGCCAGCGCGCCACCACGTCGAAAGCCACCATCACGCGAGCGTGGCCGATATGGCAGAAGTCATAGACCGTCATGCCGCAGACATACATGCGAACCTGATTGCCGACCAGCGGCTTCAACGGTTCCTTGATCTTGCTCAGAGTGTTGTAGATCGACAGCGTCATCATTGGCCCCAGGAATCACGCAGGGTCACGGTACGGTTGAAAACAGGCTTGCCGGGACGGGAGTCCTTCAGGTCGGCGCAGAAATAGCCTTCACGCTCGAACTGGAAGCGATCCTCAGGCATTGCCTGGGCCAGGGACGGCTCAGCACGGCAACCGGTCAACACCTGCAGGGAATCCGGGTTGATGTTGTCGAGGAAGCTACCCCCCTCTTCCGACTTCTCCGGGTTCGACGAACGGAACAGGCGATCGTACAGACGTACTTCGCACTCCACGCTGCCTTCAGCCGGAACCCAATGGATCACTCCCTTGACCTTGCGACCTTCGGGGTTCTTCCCAAGGGTGTCCGGGTCATAGGAGCAGCGCAACTCAACGATATTACCGTCAGCATCCTTGATCGCCTCGTCAGCGCGGATCACGTAGCTGCCGCGAAGGCGTACTTCGCCGCCAGGGATCAAGCGCTTGTAACCGGCCGGCGGGACTTCCTCGAAGTCACCGGCATCGATGTACAGCTCGCGGGAGAACGGCAGGACGCGCACGCCCATGTCTTCCTTCGGATGGCGCGGCAACTCAAGGTTCTCGACCCGGCCTTCCGGGTAGTTGGTGATGACCACTTTCAGGGGCTTCAGCACGCACATCGCACGCGGTGCGGTGGCATCGAGGTGATCGCGGATGCTGAACTCCAGCATGCCAATATCCACTACGCCACTGGCACGATTCACGCCGATCATCTCGCAGAAGTTGCGGATGGACTCCGGGGTGTAGCCACGGCGACGGTAGCCGGACAGGGTCGACATGCGCGGGTCATCCCAGGCGCTGACGTGACCTTCATCAACCAGCTGCTTGAGCTTGCGCTTGCTGGTGATGGTGTAGTTCAGGTTGAGGCGCGAAAACTCGTACTGGCGAGGCTGGGCCGGGACCGGGAGATGCTCCAGGAACCATTCATAGAGCGGGCGGTGATCCTCGAATTCCAGGGTGCAGATGGAATGGGTGATGCCCTCGATGGCGTCCGACTGACCGTGAGTGAAGTCATAGCTCGGGTAGATGCACCACTTGTCGCCAGTCTGGTGATGGTGGGCATGGCGGATACGATAGAGGATCGGATCGCGCAGGTTCATGTTCGGCGAAGCCATGTCGATCTTCGCGCGCAGGGAACGGGTGCCATCCGGGAACTCACCGGCCTTCATACGGGCGAACAGGTCCAGGTTCTCCTCAACCGAACGATCACGGAAGGGGCTGTTCCTGCCCGGTTCGGTCAGGCTGCCGCGGAACTCGCGCGCCTCTTCCGGCGACAGGTCGCAAACGAACGCCTTGCCGGCCTTGATCAACTCGACGGCCCAGTCGTGCAACTGGTCGAAATAATTGGAGGCGTAACGCACCTCGCCGGCCCAATCGAAGCCCAGCCACTTCACATCGCTTTCGATGGCGTCGATGTACTCCTGGTCTTCCTTGGCCGGGTTGGTGTCGTCGAAGCGCAGATGGCAATCACCGCCGAACTCCTTGGCCAGGCCGAAGTTCAGACAGATCGACTTGGCATGACCGATATGCAGGTAGCCGTTGGGCTCCGGCGGAAAGCGGGTGACGATCCTGGTGTGCTTGCCGGCGTCCAGATCCGCCTGGACGATCTGGCGCAGGAAGTTGGAAGCGGCGGGAGTCTCTGGCTTGCTCATGGGGTCCTTACATCTAGCTGGTGCGCGGCTCAGGGTAGGCCGGCCAAATCAAAGCGCTTATCATAGCCGAAGCTGGTGCGACACGCATGTGCGTGTCCCGGTAGGTTTGGATAGCTGACCCAGGTCCTCAAACCCTTGAAATTCAAGGGGTTGGAATTCCAAAAGAAGCAGCACTCTGTAAAAGGCAACGGCCTGTTTTCTCCCCGTAACGGGGTCATCCAATACCTCTCAGGAGGTTTGGCATGAGACAAGAAGGTGGGCCGTGCGCCCTCTTTTTGCCCTAAAACAGGCACTCTGAAACAACTTGTTACATTTAAGTTGATCCAGAGGTTCGAGCACAAAGCGGCCGGAAACCACTCCGCCGCCACCCTTCCTGGGGAGGTCATCCCCACAAGGGATTTCTCTCAATCAGGTCGGTTTCAAATGCTCGCGTTACCCCTAATGTCGTGATGACATGGGGACACGGTGCTACCTATCGGGACCGCCTGCTCCGATTTGTCATTATCCAACCACTGTCTCTTCGAAGTGGTAGCGGATCTGCTATGCGACTAGCAGTAGCCTAGGAAGATGTGCGTCACTGGCAACGGTGGGGTGCAAAGCTCTTCCAACAATGTAACCCCCGAAAGGGCACGAGGAACCGCGAGGGGACTTGTGATGGCTCGGAGCAGTACCGGGTCTGGGTGCTAGGCTGGCTGGCATGGGTAACATAAGTGAACTGCTGATAAACACCGTAACTATGAGCGTGCCCAAACTGCTGTTGGCACGGACCAAAAGGTACGAGGTCTAGCTGCTCTCGTCGGCTTCGGGAGTACGTCGCTAACATGACCTCCGGTGGAAAGGCGGACCCTAAACCAGTCGTGTGACAATCGGGGAACGTGGTAAGCCCGTATGGCTGCCCTTAGGGCAGGCGAACCGCAAGGAACGCTGTTGGCTGTGCGGGTATGGGATAGCGGAAAAAGCGAATGCCGGCCTGTAATGGGTCGGATAGGGGTTGCGACATTACCTCACCCGAAAGGGAGCAGACTTCCGCGTGGTCTTACGTCGCAAGACGCCTGACTAACCTCACTCAACCAAGTGGTAAGGCACCGAGCTCGACCCCGCAGGGGGTCGGAACTCACAAGGAGAAATGATGAAAGGCATTGCACACGAGATTATCTCTGCGGCAAGACAGGCCCCAGTCATCTACTTTGCGCCGCTGATTGGCGCGGTTCGAGAAGTGAGGGCCCTATGGAAGCGCCTGCAGGCGTCACCCCGGGCTCGGATCGAATAGAACCGCTCTAGCGCCAAAGCCCACGAACCTCTGGATTCGTGGTCACCACATCAAATCATCCCGAAGGGAGCCAAGACTCCCCTCGGGGATCATATGGCTTCCGCTCGGGATCAACCTGAGAGGAATGCAGCATGAAAGAGCACGGACCATCCGTGTCTGCGCTTCCAAACGGTCCGCAACACTGGCACGACATCGATTGGTGTCGAGTCCAGAGGAACGTCCGAGGAATGCAGTTACGTATTGCGAAGGCTTGTCGGGAAAACGACTGGCGTAGGGCGAAAGCTCTACAACGGATGTTGACCCGCTCTCGCTCGGCCAGACTCCTGGCCGTACGCAGAGTCACCGAAAACCAGGGGAAACGCACGGCGGGAGTCGACCGGGTCCTCTGGGATACACCTGACGCCAAGTTCGCGGCCACGTCGCGACTTGGGCTCCGTGGATACCGACCGCAGCCACTACGGCGGGTCTACATCCCCAAATCCAATGGCAAGGAACGCCCGTTGGGCATTCCCACTATGCTCGACAGGGCCATGCAGGCACTCCACCTGCTAGCACTAGCCCCCATCGCAGAAACAAGAGCCGATCCGAACAGCTACGGCTTCCGAATCGAACGTTCTACACATGACGCAATGGGTCAGCTTTTCGTCTGTCTATCCAAGAAGGTGTCCCCGCAGTGGGTACTGGAAGGTGACATAGAAGGATGCTTCGACAACATCAATCACGACTGGCTCACCAGCAACGTCCCCATGGACCGCAAGGTGCTCCAGAAGTGGTTAAAGGCTGGGGTAGTCCACAAAGGCCAGCTTTCGGCAACGGAAGCCGGCACGCCTCAGGGTGGGATCATCTCCCCTACCCTGGCGAACATCGCGCTGGATGGTATTGAGTCCGACCTGAAGAAACATCTGGGGAAGACCCGAGCCAAAACGCTGAAAATCAACGTCGTGCGCTATGCGGATGACTTCGTCATCACGGGAGCAACAAGGGAGGTCCTTGAAACTGAGGTCCGCCCCTGGGTCGAGCAGTTCCTAGCTACAAGGGGATTGAAGCTCTCTCCCGAGAAAACCCGCATCACCCACATCGACGAAGGCTTTGACTTCCTTGGTTGGAACTTCCGCAAGTACCCCGCTGGGAACAAGCGAAAGCTACTGATCAAGCCGAGCAAGAAGAACGTTAAGGCGTTCTACCGCAAGGCGAAGGAGGTCATCAGCGACAACAAAACGGCGCGGCAGGAGAATCTGATTCGCCTGCTGAACCCGATGCTGCAGGGCTGGGCGCTGTACCACCAGCCTGTAGTCGCTAAAAAGGCGTTTAGCTTGATAGACCATCTGGTCTTTAGAGCTCTATGGCGTTGGGCAACACGACGTCACCCACGGAAAGGGCTCAGCTGGATACGAAAGAAGTATTTTCGTTCTGACGGTCTTAGAAACTGGGTGTTCGCCACGACACACGTGGATGAGAAAGGTAACAAACGGAACGTCGAACTCTTCCGCACTGCCGGAATCGACGTGGTACGTCACAAGAAGATCAAAGCGGAATACAACCCCTTTGACCCGGCTGACGAGCAAGATGGGGAGAAACTGCGAATGGCGCGGATGCTGAATAAGCTGAAGTACCGGAAGCAAATCACCCGTCTGTTCGTAGAGCAGAAAGGCCTGTGCGTACTGTGCAACCTCCCTATCTCCAAGGAAACTGGCTGGCACGACCACCACATCGTCTACCGCTCACAAGGCGGTAATGACACCTTGGAAAACCGGGTATTATTGCACCCCGAATGTCACCAACAGCTCCACGCACGTGGACTAAAGGTGAGTAAGCCGGCCCCTTCAAGGGGCTTAGTGAAGGCTTGAGCCGTATGCGCTGAAAGGCGCACGTACGGTTCTCAGGGGGCCCCGGACCAGTAATGGTTCGGGGCCACCCGACTCAATCCCCTGACAGGCCTTGGATTTCTCGATAGAGCGAATAGCCAAATGATCAAGCTGCATACCAACCACGGCGTCATCACCCTGCAACTCTTTGAAGACAAAGCCCCGGATACCGTGGCCAACTTCAAGGAGTACGTGAAGGCCGGCCATTACGACGGCACCATCTTCCACCGCGTGATCGGCAACTTCATGATCCAGGGCGGTGGCTTCGAGCCGGGCATGAAGCAGAAGTCCACCCGTGCCCCGATCAAGAACGAGGCCAACAACGGCCTGTCCAACAAGGTCGGCACCGTCGCCATGGCCCGCACCATGGAGCCGCACTCGGCCTCCGCGCAGTTCTTCATCAACGTCGCCGACAACACCTTCCTGAACCACAGCGCGCCGACCGTTCAGGGTTGGGGCTATGCCGTGTTCGGCGAAGTAGCCGAAGGCATGGACGTGGTGAACAAGATCAAAGCCGTGGCCACCACCATGAAGTCCGGCCACCAGGACGTTCCGGTTGATGACGTGATCATCGAGAAGGCCGAGATCGTCGAGTGATATTGCTGATCTCCGATCTGCATCTTGAAGAGGAACGCCCGGACATCACCCGGGCGTTTCTTTCTTTCCTGCAGACCCGCGCCCCGCGCGCTGAAGCCCTATACATACTCGGCGACTTCTTCGAAGCCTGGATCGGGGACGACGCCATGACTCCGTTCCAGCACTCCATCGCCCAGGCACTACGCACGCTGGCCGATGGTGGCACGCGCATCTTCCTGATGCATGGCAATCGCGACTTCATGATCGGCAACGGCTTCTGTCGCGAAGCAGGATGCACCTTGCTGCCAGACCCGAGCCTGGTACAGATGAACGGCGAGCCGGTGCTGCTGATGCATGGCGACAGCCTGTGCACCCAGGACGAAGCCTACATGCGCTTGCGCCGGTGGCTGCGCAACCCCGCGACCCTGTTCATCCTGCGCCACCTGCCGCTGGCCACCCGCCACAAGCTCGCACGCAAGCTGCGCAAGGAAAGTCGGATGCAAACCCGCCAGAAAGCTGCGGAAATCACCGACGTCACCCCTGGAGAAATCCCGCGCATTCTTCGCCAGTACGGCGTCAGGACTCTGATCCACGGCCACACTCACCGCCCGGACGTCCACGAACTGGACCTTGACGGTCAATCCGCCCGACGCATCGTCCTGGGGGACTGGGACCGACAAGGCTGGGCGCTGCAGGTAGACGAGCAGGGATTCCTGCAAACCCCATTCAACCTCGTCTGACATTTCCTGCGAGATGTTCCTCGCAGGCCGACTCGCCGCCTCTTGACGAGGTGGCTATCGGCCAGCAGCATCGCCGCTCCGATTCAACGTCAAGGAGCGACCATGCCTCTTACCAAGGCACAACTCATCAAATACGCGGGCGGCCCCGTCGTCCTCGCCACCCTCGCCTTCGCCCTCTTCAACGGCATCTTCTTTTATAACGAGGCCGGCTTCTCCACTCACGTGCGAACCATCTTCGGCGAGGAAAAGGTAGTCGATGACGTCGGCTACGCCACCAAGTGGTTCGGCCGCGCGACGGCATGGAAGAAAGCACTGAGCGTGCAGTCGGTGTTGACCGAGGCACTCCAGAAAAGCCGCAATGACGACAGCGATAACGATTCCCTCGGCGCCACCATCGAAGCCTTCCCGATCGTCTTCCTCGGCAACGTCGACGCCAAGGTAGAGTCCTCCGCGCGCTTCCGCCTTCCCGGCGGCGACCAGTTCCTGAGAATTGCCCAGGAATACCGCAATCCCGAGAATTTCATCGGCACCGCACTGGTACCAGCCATCAAGGAAACCCTGCAAGCCACGGCGTCCTTGATGAGTGCCGACGACTTTTACGCGGGTGCGCGCAGCGAGTTCGCCGCCGAGTTCGAAAACCAGCTCAACGACGGCCTCTACCTGATCAAACGCAAGGAAGTCCGCGCCCCACGTGGCGCCATGCCTCACCAGACGGCCATCCTTCAGGCTGGCACCGAGCAAGGTGCCTTCGGCGACAACAGCGCCAGCCAGTTCGTCACCGAGAAGGTTACTGATACCAAAGGCATTCCCGTCCGCAAGCAACAGCAGTTCCGCAAATACGGCGTTGAAGTGGTGGAAGCACGTATCACCAACGTCGACCCCAACCCGCAGTACAAGCAACGCATGGTCAAGGTGCAGCAGGCCCTCGCCGAACTCGCCGTGGCCCGGCAGAACCGCCTGAAGGAAGAGGAAGAGAAACTGCTGGTTACCGCGCGCGGCGAGAAGGAAGTCGAAGCCCGCCGCCAGGAAACCCTGCGCGACCAGATCGAGCGCACCACCCAGGCGGAAACCGAGAAGCAACTCGCGATCATCAACGCCGAAAGGGAAAAAGGCCGCGCCGAAATCGAGAAGCAGACTGCCGAACTACTGCGCGACAAGGCCTCCATCACCGCCGACGCCACCAAGATCACCGCCGACGCTGAAGCCTATGCCCGCGAAGCCGTCATCAAGGCGGACGGTGCACTGCAACCCAAGCTGGATGCACTGATTGCGATCAACAAGGTCTGGGCCGAAGCCGCCGCCCAGGCGCCGGTTCCCAGCGTCATGATGGCCGGCGGCCAGGCCTCCGCCAGCAGCCGACAGGACGAGATCGGCCAACTGATGGGCGTGCTCGCCACCAAAGCCGCCCGAGACCTCGCCCTGGACATGAAGGTCAAGGATTAGAACCCAACCGAACGAAAGCGCCGACCAGGGCGCTTTTTTGTAGGTCGGTCAGGCCGGCACGCCGCTGTGGAAGCGGAACTCCACGTCCGTCGACTCGATCAGCTCCCGCTCCGCCGCCCTCACTTTCTGGATGGTGCGATCAACGTCCTGAGTCTCGCCGTACTGGTAGGCCAGCTTCAGATAGCCCTGGTAGTGACGGGATTCGCTCTTCAGCAAGCCACCATAGAACTTGCCCAGCTCCTCATCCAGATGCGGCACCAAGGCTTCGAAACGCTCGCAGGACCGAGCCTCAATGAAAGCGCCCACCACCAACGTATCCGCCAGCTTCTGAGGCTCATGACTGCGCACCAGCTTGCGTAGTCCAGAGGCGTAGCGCGACGCAGACACGGGTATGAGGTCGATCCTGCGCCTTTTCATAATGCGCAGCACCTGCTCGTGGTGTACCAGTTCCTCGCGAGCCAGTCGCGACATGAAGTTGATCAGATCCAGATGAGTGGAGTACTTGGCCATCAGCGCCATGGCAGTGGACGCCGCCTTGAACTCGTTGTTCTTGTGGTCGATCAGCAGGGTTTCCTGATCGGCCAGTGCAGCCGTTACCCAGGCAGCAGGGGTAGGGCAGCCAAGAAATTCATGGATCTCAGGCAAGTTCACAGGTAGCTCTCATCATGCTGGGCGCCACGCTGGCCGGGCTCCCGAAGGCGGAGCATTATACGAATGCAGGACGCGACGACCAGCCCGACACACTTGATATATGTCAAGAACGCAAAAGCCGAATCCGGACTACATTTGATTTGGCTATAAGCCATCGACAGGGAGATGAGGACCATGCAAGCCATTCGCAGCATTCTGGTGGTATTGGAACCGGACCGGCCGGAGGGCCTTGCCCTGAAAAGGGCAAAACTGATCGCGGGGGTGACTCAATCTCACCTGCACCTCTTGATCTGCGACCGCAAGGGCGACCATACCGACTACCTCAGCGATCTGGCCGATTCGCTCAAGGCCGAGGGCTATAGCGTCAGCACCCAGCAGAGCTGGCTGGATAGTCAGCACCAGACCATCATCGCGTCCCAGCAGGCCGAGGGCTGTGGCCTGGTGATCAAACAGCATGTGCCGGACAATCCGCTGAAGAAGGCCCTGCTCACTCCGGATGACTGGAAGCTCCTGCGCTACTGCCCAGGCCCCGTGCTGATGGTAAAGACTGACAAACCCTGGACCAACGGCAATATTCTCGCCGCGGTCGACGTGGGCAATAGCGATGGCGAGCACCGCACGCTGCACGCCACCATCGTTAGCCATGGCTACGACATCGCCGGACTCGCCCACGGCACCCTGCACGTGATCAGCGCCCACCCCTCCCCCATGCTCTCCGCGGCGGACCCAACGTTCCAGCTCAAGGAAACCATTGAAGCCCGCTATCGCGACGAATGTCGCGTTTTCCAGGCCGAGTACGACGTCAGCGACGAACGGTTGCATATCGAGGAAGGTCCGGCAGATGTACTCATCCCCCATGTCGCTCACAAACTGGAAGCAGTGGTCACGGTGATCGGCACCGTAGCCCGCTCCGGCCTTTCCGGTGCGCTGATTGGCAATACCGCTGAGGTGGTGCTGGATGCCCTGGAGAGCGATGTGCTGGTGCTCAAGCCCGAGGCCATCATCGCCCACCTGGAAGAGCTGGTCGCCCAGCGCTGACTCCCCCTGAACGAAAGAAGCCGCCTGATGGCGGCTTCTTTCGTGACGTCAGACGCGAATCTCGACACCTTCGCGCAGGAAGCGCGGCGCGATGTAACGCTCGTAGTGAGCTTCGGACAGCAGGAAGAATTCCCGATCGATGGCTTCCCGCACGTCCGGCAAGGCCCAGTCGCGAAACTCGGGGAGAAGCGCGACCCCATAGGCATCCAGGCGACTGATCATGCGTGAAGCCCGCGCGATCAACTGATACGCCCAGCAGTAATGGGACTGCTCGGGTACGAATCGCACCTGGTGCTGCTCCAGCTGATGACGCAGTCGCGCTGGATCGAATACCTCCAGCTTGGCCGCCATCACCTGCACCAAAAGAATTTCCAGGCGCCGCCACACCGCTCGCTTCTCGTCTTCGTTGTACAGGTTCCAGTTCACCACTTCATGGTGGAAACGCTTGCAGCCCCGGCAGACATGGTCGCCATAGACAGTGGAACAGAGGCCGACGCAAGGCGTCTTGATGCGCTGGTTGGACATGGTGAAGGAGGATTCGGCAGGTGAAACAGGCCAGCCATCTTAGCCCTTTGTCTAATCAGGGTCACCCTCAGTGAATTCGGGATTTCGTCTTAACTTTGCCGAGCCTTTCCTTTAGAATCAGCCCGCCATTTAAGGCGCCGATATCCGTTGGAAGCTGTTTTCAAAGCGTCACGAGCACAGTTCATCCGGCAGGAAATAATGGCGCCGGGCATCCCGCCAGGGATGTCCGCCGCCAGCCCTCATCAGGTCTTCCTTCCGGCGTAAAACTTTGAAAACAGCTTCTCGATGGAGGCCGCCGAAACCTTGGCCAGACAGCCCAAAAAGCTGTGCGGCGCATGCGTTCGGCGGATTCCTGGATGAGCGCCCTGGACATTCCAGGGCCACTGATGAGGGTAAAACTGTGCTTGAAGCCTATCGCAAACACGTAGAAGAGCGTGCCGCCCAGGGCGTTGTGCCCCAGCCGCTGAACGCCGAACAAACCGCAGGCCTGGTCGAACTGCTGAAGAACCCGCCGGCCGGCGAAGAGGCCTTCCTCCTCGACCTGATTACCAACCGTGTTCCGCCGGGCGTCGACGAAGCCGCCTACGTCAAAGCCGGTTTCCTCTCCGCTGTCGCCAAAGGCGAAGCCACCTCGCCGCTGATCAGCAAGGCCCGCGCGACCGAACTGCTGGGCACCATGCAGGGCGGCTACAACATCGCCACCCTGGTCGAGCTGCTGGACAGCGCCGAACTGGCCACCACTGCTGCCGAACAGCTCAAGCACACCCTGCTGATGTTCGATGCCTTCCACGACGTCGCCGAGCGTGCCAAGAAAGGCAACGCCTCCGCGCAAGCCGTGCTCAAGTCCTGGGCCGATGGCGAGTGGTTCGTCAACAAGCCTGCCGTACCGGAAAAAGTCACCCTGACCGTGTTCAAGGTCCCTGGTGAAACCAACACCGACGACCTGTCTCCGGCGCCTGACGCCTGGTCCCGCCCCGACATCCCGCTGCACGCCCTGGCCATGCTGAAAATGGCCCGCGAGGGCATCGAGCCGATCCAGCCGGGTTCCGTTGGTCCGCTGAATCAGATCGAAGCAGTCAAGGCCAAGGGCTTCCCGGTTGCCTACGTCGGTGACGTGGTCGGTACCGGTTCTTCCCGCAAGTCCGCCACCAACTCGGTGCTGTGGTTCTTCGGCGACGACATCCCGTACGTTCCGAACAAGCGCGCTGGTGGCTTCTGCTTCGGCACCAAGATCGCCCCGATCTTCTACAACACCATGGAAGACGCCGGCGCCCTGCCGATCGAATTCGACTGCACCAACCTGGCCATGGGCGACGTCATCGACGTGTACCCGTATGAAGGCAAGGTCGTTCGCCACGACAGCGGCGAAGTGGTCACCACCTTCGAACTGAAAACCCCGGTCCTGCTGGACGAAGTCCGCGCCGGCGGCCGTATCCCGCTGATCATTGGCCGCGGCCTGACCGAGAAGGCCCGTGCCGAACTTGGCCTGGGTGCTTCCGACCTGTTCAAGAAGCCAGAGTCCCCGGCTGACAGCGGCAAAGGCTTCACCCTGGCGCAGAAGATGGTTGGCCGCGCCTGCGGTCTGGCAGAAGGCCAAGGCGTACGTCCGGGCACTTACTGCGAACCGAAGATGACCACCGTCGGCTCCCAGGACACCACCGGCCCGATGACCCGCGACGAGCTGAAAGACCTCGCCTGCCTCGGCTTCTCCGCCGACCTGGTAATGCAGTCCTTCTGCCACACCGCCGCCTATCCGAAACCCATCGACGTCAACACCCATCACACCCTGCCGGACTTCATCAAGACCCGCGGCGGCGTGTCCCTGCGTCCGGGCGACGGCATCATCCACAGCTGGCTGAACCGCATGCTGCTGCCTGACACCGTCGGCACCGGTGGCGACTCCCACACCCGTTTCCCGATCGGCATCTCCTTCCCGGCCGGTTCCGGCCTGGTCGCCTTTGCCGCCGCCACCGGCGTAATGCCGCTGGACATGCCGGAATCGGTACTGGTGCGCTTCAAGGGCAAGATGCAGCCCGGTATCACCCTGCGTGACCTGGTGCATGCCATCCCCTACTACGCCATCCAGTCCGGTCTGCTGACTGTCGAGAAGAAGGGCAAGAAGAACATCTTCTCCGGCCGCATCCTCGAGATCGAAGGCCTGAACGAGCTGACCGTCGAGCAAGCCTTCGAGCTGTCCGACGCCTCCGCCGAGCGTTCTGCTGCCGGTTGCACCATCAAACTGCCGGAAGAGGCCATCGCCGAGTACCTGCGCTCCAACATCACCCTGCTGCGCTGGATGATCGGCGAAGGCTACGGCGACGCCCGCACCCTGGAACGTCGTGCCCAGGCGATGGAAGCCTGGCTGGCCAAGCCGAACCTGCTGGAAGCCGACAAGGACGCCGAATACGCTGCCGTGATCGAGATCGACCTGGCCGACGTCAAAGAGCCTGTGCTCTGCGCGCCGAACGACCCGGACGATGCCCGCCTGCTGTCCACCGTGGCCGGCGACAAGATCGACGAAGTGTTCATCGGTTCCTGCATGACCAACATCGGTCACTTCCGCGCTGCCGGTAAGCTGCTGGACAAGGTCAAGGGCGGTATCCCGACCCGCCTGTGGCTGGCCCCGCCGACCAAGATGGACCAGCACCAGCTGACCGAAGAAGGCTACTACGGCATTTACGGCAAGGCTGGCGCGCGCATGGAAATGCCGGGCTGCTCGCTGTGCATGGGTAACCAGGCTCGCGTACAGACCGGTGCCACCGTGGTCTCCACCTCCACCCGTAACTTCCCGAACCGCCTGGGCGACGCCACCAACGTCTACCTGGCCTCCGCCGAGCTGGCGGCTGTTGCCTCGATCCTGGGCAAACTGCCGACCGTCGAGGAGTACATGGAATATGCGAAGAATATCGACAGCATGGCTGCCGATATCTACCGCTACCTGTCCTTCGACCAGATCGCCGAGTACAAGGAAGCCGCTGCAAACGCCAAGATCCCGGTGGTCCAGGCCTAAGCCTGCATCGGTATCCCGGTAACGAAGAAGCCCCGCCCCGTGCGGGGCTTTTTCTTTGCGCCGTCAGGCGACCGCACATCGATCGGAGCCGCACCGAACGACTCCGCCAGGCCACACACTTTCGACAGAAGGGCGCCCTCTCTGCCTTGCAGCTGCTCCGTCAGCAGCTATGTTCCAGTTATCAGTTGCCACGACGGGGAGCGTCGTCATGAAACTCTGGAACCTGATCCTCTTCTGCGCCCTTGGCTTGGTTGGCTGCTCCAGCGAGTACCTCATCGCCACGACCGATGGCCAGATCATCACGACCCACGAGAAACCCGAACTGGACAGTGACACCGGCATGCTCGAATTCGAGGATGACGAAGGCCGCAGCCAACAAATCCCGCAAGCGCAGGTGAAACAGATCATCGAACGCTGAGGCGGCCCCGAGATCGATCCACTACCCCGCTCCTGCGAGGGTTTCTTCCCCCTCTGGCATATCGCTTGCTTGCTCAGCATCAACAATACTCACTCCAACGGCGGAGCGGGTTGATGACAATGGCGTCGATTCCGGCCGGCCCCGGCTGCTCCGGATCGGCGCCATTTTGCTGATAGGTGGCAACCAAGATGACGGACAAGCAGAACACCACGCGAGCAGACAATCTGGCCTGGGTCACGGGCAGCGACGCGCCAGAGAAGTGCATGCTCAACCTGGGCTTCATGCCCCTGACCGACTCGGCCTCCCTCATAGTCGCCGCCACCCAGGGCTTCGCCCAGCCATACGGCCTCACCCTTAACCTCCAGCGCCAATCGTCCTGGGCCACGCTGCGCGACAAGCTGCTCTCCGGCGAACTGGACGCCGCGCAAGCACTCTACGGACAAATCTACGGGATAGAGCTGGGCATTGGCGGCCCCTGCGCCGAAATGGCCATCCTCATGGGCCTGTGCCAGAACGGCCAGGCCATCAACCTCTCCGAACCACTCAAGCGCATCGGCGTGACCAGTTCCGAGGCACTGATCCGCCACGTGCGCCATGGTGGTGCACGCCTGACCTTCGCCCAGACGTTCCCTACCGGCACCCACGCCATGTGGCTGAACTATTGGCTGGCCGCCCAGGGCATCCATCCGTTGCGGGATGTCGATACGGTCGTTGTACCGCCCTCGCAGATGGTCGCTCACCTCAAGGCGGCTCGCATCGACGGCTTCTGCGCTGGTGGCCCCTGGGGCGCATTGGCGGTGGACCAGGGCCAGGGGTTCACCTTGGCCACCAGCCAGATGATCTGGCCGGACCATCCGGAAAAGGTCCTCGGCGTCACCCGCGAGTTCGCCGAGCAATACCCCAACACTACCCGAGCCCTGACCATGGCCGTCCTTGAAGCGAGCCGCTTCATCGACGCCAGCCTCGAGAACCGGAGCAGCACCGCCCAGTTGATCAGCGGCAGCGACTACGTAGACGTCCCGTTGTCGGCCGTTGAGCCGCGCTTCCTTGGCCACTACGAGGATGGATTGGGCAACGCCTGGGAGGACGATCACCCGCTGCGCTTCTTCGAGGGCGGCCAGGTGAACATGCCCTACCTCTCTGACGGTATCTGGTTCATGACCCAGTTCCGCCGCTGGGGCCTGTTGCGGGACGACCCCGACTATCTCGCCATCGCCCAGCGCGTCCAGCGGCTGGATCGCTACCGCGAAGCCGCCGAAGCCCTCGGTATCCCCGTTCCCGCCCCGATGCGCAGCGCCACACTGATTGACGGTCGTACCTGGGACGGCAATGACCCCGCTGGCTACGCCCGCAGCTTCCCCATCCACTCCCTGGCCGGCAATGCCCGCGCCATTGCCCTGTAGCCGTTAGGGAAGACCGCCGCCATGCTGCGCATCCTGCTGATCAACGACACCGCCAAGAAAGTCGGCCGCCTCAAGGCCGCCCTGGTGGAAGCCGGCTTCGAGGTCATCGACGAATCCGGTCTGACCATCGACCTGCCGGCCCGAGTCGAAGCCATTCGCCCGGACGTGGTCCTGATCGACACCGAATCCCCGGGCCGAGACGTGATGGAACAGGTTGTGATGGTCACCCGTGACCAGCCCCGCCCCATCGTCATGTTCACCGACGAGCACGACCCCAAGGTCATGCGCCAGGCCATCCAGGCCGGCGTCAGCGCCTACATTGTCGAAGGCATCCAGACCGACCGCCTGCAACCGATCCTCGACGTCGCCATGGCCCGCTTCGAGAGCGACCAAGCCCTGCGCGCCCAGCTCACCGTGCGCGATCAGCAGTTAGCCGAGCGCAAGCGCATCGAACTGGCCAAAGGGCTGCTCATGAAGATGAAAAACTGCAACGAGGAAGACGCCTATACCCTGATGCGGCGTCAGGCCATGAGTCGCCAGCAGAAGCTGATCCAGGTCGCCGAACAGATCATCGCCATGCACGACATGCTCGGAAACTGAAGCCCGGCCCCAGTCCTTCTTGCAAGCGTGGGCTCCGCTCGGGGAAGCGCAGCCCTCCCGCCCGACGGGGTGCCATCAGGCGTATCCGCGGGCGCAGGCGAAACAGCCCTCGACAAGGACACGGCGAAGCCCTTATCTTCGCCGCCAGGCCACCACAGTGGCCGACGTCGCTCGGACGGTTCCGGGCGCTTACGTATCCGAGGAAAGCATGGCTGACCAGCGTTCACCGCGCCGTTTTGCGCGCATCGATCGTCTCCCCCCCTACGTCTTCAACATCACCGCCGAACTCAAGATGGCAGCACGCCGTCGCGGTGAGGACATCATCGACCTCTCCATGGGCAACCCCGACGGCGCCACTCCGCCGCATATCGTGGAAAAGCTCGTGCAGGTCGCCCAGCGTGAAGACACCCACGGATACTCCACTTCCCGCGGTATTCCCCGCCTGCGCCGAGCCATCTCGCGCTGGTACGAGGACCGTTACGACGTGGAGATCGATCCAGAGTCCGAAGCCATCGTGACTATCGGTTCCAAGGAAGGCCTGGCGCACCTGATGCTCGCCACCCTGGACCATGGCGACACGGTACTGGTCCCTAACCCCAGCTATCCGATCCACATCTATGGCGCGGTAATCGCCGGCGCGCAGGTGCGCTCGGTGCCCCTGGTACCCGGCGTGGACTTCTTCGCCGAACTGGAACGGGCGATTCGCGAGAGCATCCCGAAGCCGAAGATGATGATCATCGGTTTCCCCTCCAACCCCACCGCCCAGTGCGTGGAACTGGACTTCTTCGAGCGCGTGGTTGCCCTGGCCAAGCAGTACGACGTGCTGGTCGTGCACGACCTGGCCTACGCCGACATCGTCTACGACGGCTGGAAGGCGCCCTCCATCATGCAGGTCCCCGGCGCCAAGGACATCGCGGTGGAGTTCTTCACCCTGTCCAAGAGCTACAACATGGCGGGCTGGCGGATCGGCTTCATGGTCGGCAACCAGGAACTCGTCAGCGCCCTGGCACGAATCAAGAGCTACCACGACTACGGCACTTTCACCCCGCTGCAAGTCGCCGCCATTGCCGCTCTGGAAGGCGACCAGCAGTGCGTGCGCGATATCGCCGAGCAATACCGCCAGCGCCGTAACGTCCTGGTGAAGGGCCTCCACGAAATAGGCTGGATGGTGGAAAACCCCAAGGCATCGATGTACGTCTGGGCCAAGATTCCCGAGCCTTATGCCACCATGGGTTCCCTGGAGTTCTCCAAGAAGCTACTGGCCGAAGCCAAGGTCTGCGTATCGCCCGGCCTGGGCTTTGGCGACTACGGTGACGATCACGTACGCTTCGCCCTGATCGAGAACCAGGACCGAATTCGCCAAGCCGTTCGCGGCATCAAGGGCATGTTCCGTGCCGACGGAATTCTTGAGCCGTCGACAGCGCCCAAACCCCGGAAGTCCGGCAAGGCCTGACGCCCGATTACGTCCCCTGGTCACAGGGGACACACTCTCCGCTGAACTTTCCCGAAACCTGCGCCCGGCAAGGTTTCCTCGCCTTTTCAAGCGCTTGAAGCCCCCTCCCACGCACAACCGCTCGTCGGCTTTCAGATCGTTTTTTGAACAAAATCAAGGGTTCACCACTCTGATGATAGCCTGAGTACATCGCGTCACTTTTGAGCCATGGTCGGTGGATGGCGCGCATGTCTTATTCCCCTTGAGTCCGGAGCGATTCCAAATGTACAAGTTCATGTGCACGAGGTTTCTGTGTCTCAAAAAAGGAGGAGTGCGTATGAAGACATGAAATATACATAGAGATGTAGAGCAACCTGACCACCACTCAAAGTCCAAAGAGACCAAAGAGTAAGAAAACAACATATATCGGTGCCCTTACTGCATCAGCACACCAACTTACTTTGTAAAACAAGAGGTAAACCATGGAGCTGTACCATCTCATTACTTCCCTGTTCAAACAGGAAGCAACCATGGAACTAATGCGCATGGGTGTTGTTTATGCCCACTTGATCGCTTGCTGCGTGGCAATCGGCTTGGTCCTGACCAGCGACTATGCCATGATCAAGCAGATGATCACTGGCAAAGACGACGCTATCCATAGCGACAAAACCCATCTTGATACTCTGAAGAAAACTGTACTGCTTGCACTTGCGGCACTCTGGGTAACAGGGATAGGTATCGTACTGCTGGACTACTCTGTCAAAGGCGCGGTGTATTTCCTCAACCCCAAACTCCAGGCGAAAATCCTGGTCGTGGCACTGTTGACCGTAAACGGTTTCCTGCTTCACAGCGCTGTACTGCCTGCCATCAAAAAAGCCGGCACGCTGGTCAAGATGGAAACCAACGCCCGCACCCTCGCGGTGTTCGCGGGTGTCGTCTCCGGAGTCTCCTGGTTCTATGGAGCCATGCTGGGCATCGCTCGTCCGCTTAGCTGGAAATACTCCCTTGGCGAAATCATGTTCGCTTACCCGCTGTTCATCTGCCTTGGCTTCGTCGCGATGACGCTGCTGGTGAAGTGGGCAAGCAACAGAGCTGAAAATCTCACTCCTTCTCGAGTGAATCCCGCACTCGCCTCGATGTAAGAGATGACTGGGCAGGGATGCCCAGTTTCAGCTCAAGGCCTCATCGAATTGTTTGCCCATTAACTTCATCACCCACTTTCAATCGATACAACACCTCCTGCGAACACCCTCTCCTGCCTCTTCCTCACGAATAGGCACCAAAGTCCAAATTCCCCCCCTCATTCAAGCTGGCCCGGAACTTTTTCACCCTCTGCATGTACGAACTGCTGCCCCCTAGGTATTCAGCAGTAAGGACATCCAGTGATCGACCTAAGCACCTGGAACCTCACGGTCCCAGCCACCAGCTCCAATACCCTCATCACCACCGATCGCCTTAACAATGGCTACGAAAGCCAATACTTTCGGCGAAATGCTGACGGTAGTATCAGCTTCTGGGTACCCGTGAATGGGTCTCGCACCGAAGATGCCAAATACCCCCGAACCGAACTACGGGAAACCCAGGCTGATGGCACCCTCAGTTACTGGTACCACGCCAGCGCCGATAACTACCTCAGCGCGGTGCTCTCGGTAGAGCAGGTACCCAGCCAGAACAAGATCATCATCGGCCAGATCCACAGCAAGGACGAACCCGGCAGCGAGAACGACCCCCTACTCAAGATTCAGTACCACTACTTGCGCGGCAACGGCCGGGTCGAGGCGCTGCTTCGCAAGCGCCCGGGCGACAAGGAGGTGGAGAACATCCTGCTTGCCGAGAACGTCGACCTGGGCGAGCGCTTTGGCTACGACCTGCGCATCACGCCTACCGGCAAACTGGGTATCACCGTCACCAGCAACGGCGATGATGGCAACCTCTATCGCAAACTGAGTGGCTACTGGGGGGCCCAGCAGCTCTACTTCAAGGCCGGCGCCTATATCCAGGACAACTACGGAGCCGACAACGAAGGGGGCCGCGTCATCTTCTACTGGTTGAACGGCCTGCACCGCTGACATTCAGCCCCGAAATGCCGGGCTATCCGATCATGCAGGCGTAGAATCGGCGCTTTGCCGCTTCTACGCCCGAGATTCCCATGGCCCGCCTATCCCTGAACTTCCCGGAAGACCAGTACTGCTACTCCACCCACCTGACGGTGCGCGTCACCGATATCAACGGGGCAAACCACTTGGGCAACGACTCGATGATCTCGATGATCTCGGAAGCCCGCGCGCGATTCCTGTTCGAGTTCGGCGTCAGCGAGACTGCCGAAGACGGTACCGGGATTATCGTCACCGACCTGGCCACCACCTACCGGGCCGAAGCCCACGCCCGCGATCAGTTGTTGTTCGAGGTGGGTGTCATGGACTTCAACAAGTACGGTGGCGACATCACCTTCCGCATCACCCGCCCGGTCGATGGCCGACTGGTCGCCATGGCCAAGTCCGGCTTCGTCTTCTTCAACTACCGGGCGTCTTGCGTGGTCGCGATGCCTGACGGTTTCCGCAACACCTTTCCCAAGGTGAACTGGCTGGAGTGAGGCCGAGTGGCCTCAACTCGGTGCATCCCTCCTCCCCATGCCCCTTTTTGAATCAGGCCAGGTTTCCGTCAGAAACCCGCTAACCGCTCTGGAATAGGTATTCCAAAGATTGGCCCGGCTCTTGCTCTGCATCTGGCAGAGGTAGCCAACGGCGGTTGCCCATCACACGACAAAGGCGTCGCGTCACTCCGCAGCAATGCGGGCAGTGGTGCGACGCCTTTTTCGTTCCGGCCCCAGCGATGGGGCGGTGGACGGGCCGCGATCCGGACGTTCGCTTGCAGCTCACTCACTCCCGCTGCGGCTTGTGCCGCAGGACGAAGCGCCACAAGCGCGACGTTTTACCGGGAGGTGCGACCGCCGTGCCCACGATCACGACAGGCGCGCCTCCCGGCCCCTAACTGCAGATGAGGTGTTCGATGACAACGAGTTTCTGGAAAGCCGGCCACACGCCCACCCTGCTCTCCGCCTTTCTCTACTTCGACCTGAGTTTCATGGTCTGGTACGTGCTTGGCCCGCTGGGCGTGCAGATCGCCACCGATCTCCAACTCACCACCCAGCAGCGCGCCATGATGGTCGCGACCCCCATCCTGGCTGGCGCGGTATTGCGTTTCCTGATGGGCATGCTGGCTGACCGCACCTCGCCCAAGACCGCTGGCCTGATCGGTCAGGTGGTGGTGATCATCGCGCTGTTCGTTGCCTGGCAGGTGGGTGTCCGCACCTATGAGCAGGCGCTGCTCCTCGGCCTCTTCCTTGGATTCGCCGGTGCATCCTTCGCCGTGGCGCTGCCGCTGGCCTCCCAGTGGTATCCGCCGCAGCACCAGGGCAAGGCCATGGGTATTGCCGGTGCCGGCAACTCCGGCACCGTGCTGGCCGCTCTTTTCGCACCGGGCCTGGCCGCCCTCTACGGCTGGAACAACGTATTCGGCCTGGCGCTGATCCCTCTGGTACTGACCCTGGCAATCTTCTCCTTCGCGGCTCGCAACGCACCCAACCGTCCGGCTCCCAAGGCGCTTGGTGATTACCTCAAAGCCCTGGGCGACCGAGACAGTTGGTGGTTCATGCTCTTCTACAGCGTGACCTTCGGCGGCTTCCTCGGCCTGGCCAGCACCCTGCCCGGCTACTTCCACGACCAGTACGGCCTGGCCCCGGTGACCGCCGGCTACTACACCGCCGCCTGCGTGTTCGCCGGGAGCCTGATGCGCCCGCTGGGCGGCGCCTTCGCCGACCGCATCGGCGGCATCCGGACCCTGCTGGTGGTCTACACGGTAGCCTCCATATGCATTGCCGCCGTGGGTTTCCACATCGCAAGCTCCACCGTCGCACTCGCCCTCTTCGTAGTCGCCATGCTCAGCCTCGGTGCCGGCAATGGCGCGGTATTCCAACTCGTACCCCAGCGCTTCCACAAGGAAATCGGCGTGATGACCGGCCTGATCGGTATGGCCGGCGGGATTGGTGGTTTCTGCCTCACCGCAGGCCTGGGTGCCATCAAGCAGACCACCGGCGACTACCAGCTTGGCCTGTGGCTGTTTGCCAGTCTGGGCGTAGTGGCGTGGTTCGGCCTATACGGCGTCAAGCAGCGCTGGCGCACCACCTGGGGTTCGGCCGCCGTCACCGCTGCCCGCGTCTGAGCTGATGCCCACTTCGGCGCCAAAAGCGGCGCCGAACCCGACCCGACAAGGAGCGCCTCGCGCTCCTTTCGCCATACAGGACGCCCATCCAGATGACCCTGCAACTCAGCTTCGGTGAGGCCAGTGCCACCGGTCCGCGCACGGAGAACCAGGACGCCCTGCGGGTAGTCACGCCAGCGCCTGCCCTGGCCGCCAGCAAGGGCTACCTATTCGCCCTGGCTGATGGGGTCAGCCAATGCGCCGACGGCGGCCTGGCCGCTCGCGCCACATTGCAGGCCCTGGCGCTGGACTATTACTCCACCCCGGAAACCTGGGCCGTGGCCCAGTCCCTGGACCGGTTGCTGGTGGCCCATAACCGCTGGCTCCAAGCCAACGGCGGCGGCCAGCCATTGCTCACCACACTGACTGCCATGGTGTTACGCGGACGCCGTTTCACCCTGGCCCACGTGGGGGACTGTCGCGCCTATCGCTGGGACGGCCAGCAGTTGCTTCGCCTCAGCGAGGACCATGTCTGGGAACAGCCCGGCATGCAGCACGTGCTCAAGCGCGCGCTCGGCCTGGATCAGCACCTGGTGGTGGACTACCTGGACGGTGAGCTGGCGGAACGCGAGGGATTCGTGCTGGTCAGCGATGGCGTCTGGGCCGTACTCGGCGACCAGGGTATCCAGCGCATTCTCCAAGATGAGCAGGACCTCCCCGCTGCCGCCCAGGCGCTGGTCAGCGCCGCGCACCTGGCGGGCGGCCAGGACAACGCCAGCGCGTTGCTGATTCGCGTGGAAAACCTGCCGCAGGCGGGACTGGCCGATACATTGGCGCAGCTGGATCACTGGCCGTTGCCGCCCCGCCTGCTGGATGGGCAGGACTTCGAGGGCTGGCAGGTCGATCGCCTGATCGCCGAATCCCGCCAGTCCATGGTCTATCGGGTGCGCGACGGCCAGGAACGGCGCTGGTTGCTGAAAACCCTGCCTACCTGCCGCCACGACGAGCCTGGAGCCGCCCCGGCGCTGATGCTGGAGGAGTGGTTCCTGCGCCGCGTCGCCGGGCGCCACTTTCCCGAAGCGCATCCCCTACCCCAGCGCCAGCACCTGTACTACGTGCAGCGCGAGTATGCAGGACAGACCCTGGCCGAACATCAGCGGCTTAGCGGCACGATGGCGCTGCCGGAATGGCTGGATATTGCCCCGCGCCTGCTCAAGGCCCTGGGACAGCTGCACCGGCGCAACATCCTGCACAGAGACATCAAGCCAGAGAACCTGCTCTGGGGAGATGACGGTGAGCTGCGCCTGCTGGATTTCGGCCTGGCCTATTGCCCCGGACTGTCCCAAGACCAGGCCCACAGCCTGCCCGGTACGCCCAGCTACATCGCCCCGGAAGCCTTCGCCGGAGCACCGCCGTCCCCCCGACAGGATCTGTACGCCGCGGGAGTCACTCTGTATCACCTGCTAACCGGTCACTATCCCTATGGTGAAGTCGAAGCCTTCCAGCATCCGCGCTTTGGCACGCCCACTCCGGCCAGCCGCTATCGGCCTGACCTGCCCACCTGGCTGGACGAATGCCTGGCTCGTGCCATCGTCGCCGACCCCGCCGGACGCTACGAAACGATGGAGGAATGGCTGCTGGCCCTGGAGCAAGGCGAGCGCCGAGCCCTGGCCGCCAAACCCAGGCCGTTGCTGGAGCGCGAGCCGCTGAAGGTTTGGCGCGGGTTGGCCCTCGCATCCCTGCTGCTCAACCTCGTACTGCTGATCGCCCTGCTGCAAGGCTGACGCACCAGATCGGGGCAATGCGCCCCAGGCAAGTGCGAGACGACCCACAAGTCATTGCGCAAGACCGCGAAGTACAAGGCCTCCGAGGGTTGGCACGGCGCCTGCAACATCCGCTTCGACAATCTACAAAAAGCGCCCGCCTCAACGACGAGACGGCACTTTCCCGATCGAACGGGACTTGGACAAAGGCGTCCTGCTGGAAACAGCGGGACGCCTTTTTTGTTTGTTCGACGTTTATGCAGGAGTGTCCTGGCATGAAGACATCCAAGCTGGTGGTGATCGGAAACGGCATGGCCGGAGTGCGTACCCTCGAAGAGTTATTGCGTCTTGCGCCAGAGCGATACCAGATCACCGTGTTCGGTGCCGAACCCCATCCGAACTACAACCGCACCCTCCTCTCCCCAGTTCTGGCCGGCGAACAGTCGTTCGAGGAAATCATCCTCAACGACCTGGCCTGGTACGCGAAGAACAGCATCGATCTGCTACTCAATCGCAAGGTGGCAAAAATCGACCGCCAGCGTCGCCAGGTGATCGCCGAAGACGGTACCACTGCCGCATACGATCGCCTGGTCATTGCCACCGGCTCCACGCCTAGTCGCCTGTCCATCCCCGGCAACCGTCTGCAAGGGGTGATTGGCTACCGCGATATCGCCGGGGCCCGCGCCATGATCGAAACGACCCGCACTCACAGCCACGCGGTGGTGATTGGCGGTGGACTGCTTGGTCTGGAAGCAGCCAATGGCCTCAAACAGCGCGGCATGGACGTCACGGTCGTACATCTGGCTGACTGGCTGCTGGAAAAGCAGCTCGACCCGCTGGCCGGCGAGAAGCTACTGCGCGCGCTGCAGGCTCGCGGTATCCGTTTCCGCCTGGGCACCGCCACCGAAGAACTGATCGACAACGGCGACGGCCGTGTTTGCGCCGTGCAACTGGCTGGCGGAGAGGTGATCACGGCGGACCTGGTGGTAATGGCAGCCGGCATCAAGCCCAACACCGAACTTGCCGAACAGGCGGGCCTACCTTGCAGCCACGGCATCCTGGTCGACGACACCCTGCAGACCTATGACCCGCGCATCTACGCCATCGGCGAATGCGCAAACCACCGCGGTATTTCCTACGGGCTGGTCGCCCCGCTGATGGAGCAGGCCAAGGTCTGCGCCAATCATCTGGCCATGCTCGGTTTCGCGCGCTACCAGGGTTCCAGCACGGGAACCCAGCTCAAGGTGGCCGGCATCGAGATGCTGAGTGCAGGTGACGCGCCCCATCCCGGCCAGGTCGCCGGCATGCGCGGCGCCTGCCCCTTGCACGACTGGCAGATCGAACTGACCAACAACGACGTGCTGGCCTGGACCTGAATCATTTAGGGCGCGAGCTGCGCCGAGGAGAATCCCGATGAACGGCAAAGTCTGGCTGGTAGGTGCAGGCCCCGGCGACCCCGAACTCCTCACCCTGAAGGCGGTAAAAGCGCTCAATCAGGCGGAGGTGGTGATGATCGATGACCTGGTCAATCCGGCGGTACTGGAGCACTGCCCCAATGCCCGGGTTATCCGCGTGGGCAAGCGCGGCGGCTGCCGCTCAACGCCCCAGGCGTTTATCCATCGCCTGATGCTGCGCTATGCGCGCCAGGGCAGGTGCGTGGTGCGGCTGAAGGGCGGCGATCCGTGCATTTTCGGCCGCGGCGGTGAAGAGGCCGAATGGCTGGCCGAGCGCGGCATCGAGAGCGAACTGGTCAATGGCATCACCGCAGGCTTGGCAGGCGCCACCAACTGCGGCATATCCCTCACCCTGCGCGGAATCAGCCGTGGTGTCACCCTGGTCACCGCCCACACCCAGGACGACAGCAGCCTCAATTGGGGGGCTCTCGCGCAGTCCGGCACGACGCTGGTGGTTTACATGGGCGTCGCCAAGCTTGCCGATATTCGCGAGGGGCTTCTGGCGGGCGGCATGTCCGGTGCCATGCCCGTGGCCATGATCGAGAATGCCTCCCTGCCCCACCAACGCGAATGCCGCAGCACCCTTGGGCAGATGCAGACAGACGCCCAGGCCTTCGAACTGAAAAGCCCGGCCATCCTGGTCATCGGCGAGGTTGCCGCAGCCGAAGCTGTCCTCCCGATGGCACGAAGCGCCTAAATCTCTCTTCGCTCCTGCGAAGTAGTGTTTGCCCGGCCATGCCGGGCTTTTTTTCATCCGGATCAGCGCACGACACTTTCTTCGGGCAAAGAAAAACCCGGCCGAGGCCGGGTTTTTCTGAGGCTCAAACCAATTACTTGGCCTGGGCTTCCACTTCAGCTTCTACGCGGCGGTTAACAGCGCGGCCGTCAGCGGTGGCGTTGTCGGCAACCGGGCGGGTTTCGCCGTAGCCAACAGCGTTCACGCGCTCGGAACCTACACCGTACTGGTCAACCAGCACGTCGCGTACGGCGTCAGCACGACGCTCGGACAGCTTCTGGTTGTAGGCGTCGGTGCCGACGGAGTCGGTGTGGCCTTCAACAGTGGTGGTGGTAGCCGGGTACTGGTTCATGAAGTCAGCCAGGTTCTTGATGTCACCGTAGCTTTCTTCTTTCACCTTGTCCTTGTCGAAGTCGAACTTCACGTCCAGCTCAACGCGTACGACTTCGGCAACAGCCGGGCAGCCATCAGCGTCAACGGTAACGTTGGCCGGGGTGTCCGGGCACTTGTCGACGTTGTCGCAAACACCGTCGTTGTCGCTGTCAGCGCACACTTCGGCAACCGGAGCCGGAGCCGGCTCTTGCTTGGTGGAACCACCGAAGTTCACGCCAACGCCTACGCCAGCCATCCACTCGGATTCCTGGGCGTCCAGGTTGTACATGCCGTCCAGGCTCGCCTTGGCGAAGAAGTTCTCGGTGAAGTAGTACTTCAGACCGGTGCCAACGTTGGCGAAGGTGCTGTGATCACGACCGGAACGATCCGGAATGTTGCTGATGCTCTGGTGAGCAAAGCCGCCGGAAACGTAGGGACGCAGACCAACACCCGGAGTACCGAAATGGTAAACAGCGTCGAGAGAAGCCAGGCTGCCCTTGATGTCTTTGTGGCCGTCGACGCCGAAGGCATCGTCGGAGGTCATGTCGTGGTACTCGCCGTACGACAGAGCCAGGGAAACGTCGTCGGTCAGGTAGTAGCCTACCGAGCCGCCGTAAAGGTTGCCGTCCTCGAGACTGCGAGAACTGTCGGTGAAGTAACGCTTACCGAAAGCCTCCACCTCAACTGCGCCTTGGCCCTGAGCCAGCGCGTTCATCGAGAGAGCGGCAACAAGAGAGCCAACGGCTACGCCTAAGGTGTTTTTCAGTTTCATCCGTAAATCCCCATCATTGGTGGTCAGAAGTTGTCGAACAATCTCCAGACAACTTGGTCGGCAATTCTAGCAGAACATACCGGCCCTTAAGAGATAATTTTTCCCAAACTAAGTTTCGGAAAGGCCCGAGAATTTTTCGCGCAGTCGATCCAGTGCACGCTTGTAGCGCATTTTCGTGGCGCTCAAGCCCATATGCATAATGTCAGCGATCTCCTGAAACTCCAGCTCTGCGACAAAACGTAGCACAAGAATTTCCCTGTCAATGGGATTTACATGTACCAGCCATCGCTCCAGGCCTCCCCGCTCCTCGACTTTGGGTGCTTTCTCTTCCGAAGCCTCCTCAAGAGGATCCAGACTCAGCGCATCGAGCAAGCGTCGCTTTCGGCGCTCTTTCCGATATTGGGTAATGCACTCGTTGTAGGTGATGCTATATAGCCATGTCTTGAACTTCGACTTGCCTTCGAAGTTCTTCAATCCATAGAGCACCTTCAGCATCACTTCCTGGCAGACATCATCTGCGTCGCGGTCGTTCCCTAAATAGCGGGCACAGACGTTGAACAAAGTGCGCTGATAGCGCCGCATCAATTCTTCATAGGCGCGCGTGACATGGAACAGCTCGACATGCGCGCGCTCCACCAGCTCCTCATCAGAGAGCTCGCGTGGGTCATAGCGCAAGGAAAGCGATTGGGGCTTGTTCAAAACGGGTCGGGCCGACAGTCAGGTCAAAAGCCGCCGGGGCGCGAGGTTCGCGCACCCTGTCTGGCGGCATACATTAGCAGGGAAAAGCCGTCGTGTTAGCGGCTGGTTACCCGTTGATCGAGCAAAGTACGATTCGACACCGAAACCAGCTCACCTTCCTCGGTAAGCAGCAGGGTCTTCACCGTGCCAATTTCCTCGATCTGACCTTCGACATCGCCCACCTTCACTTGTTGCCCAACCTGATAAAGCTCGCGCACATAGATGCCGGCGAGGATCTGACCGGCAATCTCGCGGCTGCCCAGTCCCAGCGCAAGCGCCGCTGCCAGGCCGATGGAAATCAGCACGATGGCAATGACGTTGTTCAGCAGGTCGGTCTTGACCTCCAACTGGCCGATGGCCACAGAGATGCTGATGATGATGACCAAACCTTGGGCAATACGGCCCAGGCCATGGGCATACTCCAGCCCCACACCTTCCGCGGCACCCCGCACCACGCCGCTGACCAGTTGCGCCAGCAGCACACCGGCCAGCAGCACCAGGGCTGCGCCCAGCACCTTGGGCAGGTAGAGCGCCAGTACGTCCAGGGTCGCCGAAACGCGGTCCAGCCCCAGGGACTCGGCAGCAGTCACGAGGAAAATCAACAGCACGAACCAGTAGACGATCTTCCCGATCAGGGTCGAAACCGGTACCTGGATACCCGCGCGGGACAGCATCTTGGTCAGGCCAGTGCCTGCCATCAGGCGATCCAGACCCACTTTGGCCAACAGCTTCGACAATAGGGTATCCAGCAACTTGGCTACCACGAAGCCCAGCAGTACCACCACCAGCGCGCCGAACAGGCGCGGAATAAAGCCCGCCACCGGTGCCCACACCGAGGTCATGGCGTTAACGAGTCCTTGAGTCCAGGGGTCGAATTCCATGTTCAATCAGCCTTATCTGCAGAACGGACAGAAGCATTGCGGCGCGATACAGGCGCCAAGTGAGGCGAGCCATTGTTCAGGGCGATCATCATGGCCTCGAGCCAATGGCCCATCAGACTGAACAGATCCCCGGCGCCTACCTGGCGGTTGGCGGTCTTGAGTACCCGACCCAGCGTGGCGTCATCATCGTGATCGGGTTGCGGTGACGCCTTGAGCAGGTCCCGCAGGGATTCTTCGAACGGATCGTGCATGCGCACCTCGCGTGGATATGTCGGCTAGACGAGACAGGAGCCACCCAGGTCACATCAGAGCCAACGCAGCCGACGGAAAAGCCACAACTGGAAACCGGCAATTCCCAGGATCAATACGCAGGCCAGGACGAAGCCATAACGCGTCTCATCGCCGGGGATGCCGCCTACGTTCATGCCCAGCAAGCCTGTGATGAAGCTCAGCGGCAGGAAAAATCCGGTAGTAATACCCAGCAGGTACATGGTGCGGCTGGTGCGCTCACCTTGGCGACGGCTTTCGCTTTCCAATACCAGGCCGATGCGCTCGCGGATCAGCTCCAACTCCTCCAGGTAACGGGTCAGGCGATTGTTCAGCTCGTTCCAGTAATCGCTGTCGCCTTCGACGAACCAAGGCATACGGCTGCGCGCCAGTTGCCCGTAGATATCTCGCTGGGGAGCCAGAAACCGCTTGAGCCCAGCGGCTCGGCGGCGGACCTGCAGCATCAGGTCATGGTTCGGACGGAACCGTTCGCTGTTGTCGAGGTGCTCCTCCTGCTCATCGACCTTCTCTGACAGGTCGGCGACCAGCGAATCGACCTTGTCGGTCAGGTGCTCCGCCATGTACAGCAGCACCTCGGAAGCCACCTTCGGCCCGGTACCCCGCGCCCACTGTTCGATCAGCTCATCCGTGGCGTGCAATGGCCGCAGGCGCAGGGAGAGGATGCGCTGCGCCGAGGCGAAGATCCGTACCGAGACCATATCCTCCGGGACAGCGCCGGGATTCAGGTTCACGCCGCGCAGGAACAGCAGCAACTCGTCATCGGGCAGCGCCAGCATCCGCGGCCGGGTGCTCTCCTCCAGAAGCAGGTCGCAAGCGAACTCGGACAGCCCGCTTTGCTCCCGTAGCCAGCGCCGCGCGAGTGGATGACTGCGATCCCAGTGCAACCAGAGGCTCTGTGCAGGCGCAAGCTGCAAGTTGGCCAGCGCCTCCCGGGAGATCGGCTCGGCGCCACCCTGCCCGTCCAGCACGAAGGCATGTACCAGCCCCCACTGGGCGTTCTGCTCCTCGAACATTCAGTCTCCTTGGAAGAAAAAGCCCGGCTACCAGACTGCGTGAGGACGTCGCGAGCGAAGGTCCGGCAAGGCGAAGCCGCCGAAAAAGCGCAGTTTACGATCTGTAAATGAGCATTTTGAGGCGGCTTTCAACGCAGCGTCACCGAGCGCAGCAGTTCTCACTCAGAACTGTCCCGCCGGGCTCATTCAATCAGGCCGGCATTTCCAGGGGTTTCGGCGAAATGATGATGCCGTTGTTGTCAGCGTATACATACTCACCCGGGCGGAAGGTGACGCCGCCAAAAGTGACCACGACATTCAGGTCGCCGATACCACGCTTGTCCGTCTTCATCGGGTGGCTGGCCAGGGCCTGGACGCCCAGGTCAGTCTGGGCGATCACGTCGACATCACGGATGCAGCCGTAGACCACGATCCCTTCCCAACCGTTCTTCGCAGCCTTCTCGGCCAGCATGTCGCCCAGCAGGGCGCGACGCAGGGAGCCTCCCCCATCGACCACCAGCACCTTGCCCTTGCCCGGCAAGTCGACCTGCTCCTTGACGAGGGAGTTGTCCTCGAAGCACTTGATGGTGACGATCTCACCGCCGAAGGAGTCGCGACCGCCAAAGTTGCTGAACATGGGTTCGACGACCTGGACCAGGTCCGGATAGGCATCGCACAGATCAGGGGTAACGTATTGCATGGACTTCTCCTTGATAGCAGTTACAGATCGAGACCGATGCGGTCGCCGTCGTAGGCCAGCGGCAGACGCCGCAATGGAGGGCAAGGCGCACTGACCGGACGGCCGCTGGCCAGGTCGAAAGCAATGCCATGCCTGGAACAGCGCAGCACCCCGCCTTCGAGGGTGCCGGTGTGCAAGGGCGCGCCCTGGTGTGGGCAACGATTTTCCATGAGGATCGGCTGCTGATCAACGACGATCAGCAACAAATGCCGCCCCTGAACCTGAAAAATACCTCGGTAGCCGTCCTGCAGATTGATCAGTCGTTCCAGCGCTACGAACATGGAGCCTCCACCGCTCCGCGATTCCGCCATCTTTAGCACAGCCTCCTGCCATCCGAAACTGGAAACCGTCGGCAGGCAGCGAGCTAGAGCGTCACGACCTCAGCTCCCTGAACAGCGACCGGCAGGGACTGATGCCCCAGCCAATGCGCCACCAACGGCCAAACCTCTCGCTCGGCAACCTTGCTCACCAGCATCTCGATGTGGCCGAAGTCGTCGCTGAACCCTGCGTCCCGCGCCAGACGCAGGAAGTGACGGTTCTCCTCGGGGACTTGCTCCACCAGTTTTCGGCAGGCCCAGGCCGGGTCCTGCAGATCGCCTGCAGCCGCTACAGCCAAAACGGGAACCCGCACGTCCGCCAGTCCGGCCCACCAGTCCCGCTCGGCATCGCCGAAACGACCGAACAGGCCGTGCCAGCGCATGCTTTCCAGGGCAAGACCGATCGGTTCGTCCTCGGGCCCGCGCTTGAGCCATGACCCGGAGAGCACCTCGAACCGCTTGAGCAACAGACGACCGCTCCACTCCACTGGGGGCACCTTGAGCGGCCAGTAGTTACGACTGATCTGACTGCCGAACAGCGCGACCGACGCCGCATCTCCGTCACCCAAGTAGTGCCCACCCAGGGCCGCAGCGAGTGTCGTTCCACCCAACGAGTGGCCGAGCCAGTGCGGCACCTGCCCACACTGCTCACGAACGAATGCAGCGATGGCTGGCAGGTCATAGCGCGCGTAGTCCGCCACTCGGTTGCGTCGGTAGTGCTGGTTACGCGGCGACAGGCCGTGGCCACGCATCTCGACGATCCACACGTCGAAGCCGGTGCGTGTCAGGTAAGGTCCGAGTCCAAGCCCCTTGGGCGAGTACCAGAAGCGCCGATTGGAAAAGCTGCCGTGCACCAGGATGACCGGTACGCCACGCTCATCCTCCTGGCCAAAGCGCCCAAGGCGGGTCAGAACCAGTTCTACACTCGCGTCCGGGCTGTTGCCGGGCTTCAGGCGATAGACGTCTTCGGTCAGGTCGCCACGGAGTTCTGCGCTCATCAGCGCAACGGGAAAGAGATCACTACTGCTTTGCATGATTGCTGCTTGCACAAAAAAGGGCGGGTTTCGAACCCGCCCTTTTCGTTTCGACTAACGAAGGGTCAGGCCTGACCTTCCGCCAAGAAGAACCAGGTATCCAGTACGGAGTCCGGGTTGAGGGAAACGCTCTCGATGCCCTGTTCCATCAGCCACTTCGCCAGATCCGGGTGGTCGGAAGGGCCCTGACCGCAGATGCCAATGTACTTGCCAGCCTTGTTGCAGGCGGCGATGGCATTGGCCAGCAACTTCTTCACGGCCGGGTTACGCTCGTCGAACAGGTGGGCGACGATGCCGGAGTCGCGGTCCAGGCCCAGCGTCAGCTGGGTCAGGTCGTTGGAACCGATGGAGAAACCGTCGAAGAACTCCAGGAATTCATCGGCCAGCAGGGCGTTGGACGGCAGCTCGCACATCATGATGACCTTCAGGCCGTTCTCGCCGCGCTTCAGGCCATTGCTGGCCAGTAGCTCGACCACCTGGGAAGCCTCTCCCAGGGTTCGCACGAACGGCACCATGATCTCGACGTTGGTCAGCCCCATCTCGTTACGCACTTTCTTCAGCGCACGGCATTCCAGCTCGAAGCAGTCGCGGAAGGACTCGCTGATGTAGCGGGAAGCGCCGCGGAAGCCGAGCATCGGGTTCTCTTCTTCCGGCTCATAAAGCTTGCCGCCGATCAGGTTGGCGTATTCGTTGGACTTGAAGTCCGACAGGCGCACGATGACTTTCTTCGGCCAGAAGGCCGCTGCCAGGGTGCTGATGCCTTCAACCAGCTTCTCGACGTAGAAGCCAACCGGGTCGTTGTAGCCGGCAATGCGCTTCTCGACGCTTTCCTTGATCTCCACCGGCAGGCTGGCGAAGTTCAACAGCGCCTTGGGGTGCACGCCGATCATGCGGTTGATGATGAACTCCAGACGGGCCAGGCCCACACCCTCGTTGGGCAGCTGGGCGAAGTCAAAGGCGCGGTCCGGGTTGCCGACGTTCATCATGATCTTGAACGGCAGATCAGGCATGGCGTCGACGGAGTTGGTGCGAATGTCGAAACCCAATTGGCCTTCGAAGATAAAGCCGGTGTCGCCCTCGGCGCAGGAAACGGTCACGCCCTGGCCATCCTGCAGCGCCTGGGTGGCGTTGCCGCAACCCACGACAGCCGGAATGCCCAGCTCACGAGCGATGATCGCCGCGTGACAGGTACGGCCGCCGCGGTTGGTGACGATAGCGCTGGCGCGCTTCATCACGGGCTCCCAATCCGGGTCGGTCATGTCGGAGACCAGCACGTCGCCCGGTTGGACCTTGTCCATCTCGGATACGTCGTGAATCACGCGAACCGGGCCGGCACCAATGCGCTGGCCGATAGCGCGGCCCTCTACCAGGACCTTGCCCTTTTCCTTCAGCAGGTAGCGCTCCATCACCGTGGCGCTGGCGCGGCTCTTTACGGTTTCCGGACGAGCCTGCACGATGTACAGCTTGCCGTCGTCACCGTCCTTGGCCCACTCGATGTCCATCGGGCGGCCGTAGTGTTTCTCGATGATCAGGGCCTGCTTGGCCAGTTCGGTCACTTCGGCGTCGGTCAGGGCGAAGCGAGCACGGTCGGCGCGGTCCACGTCGACGGTCTTCACCGACTTGCCAGCTTTGGCTTCCTCGCCGTAGACCATCTTGATTGCCTTGCTGCCGAGGTTGCGGCGCAGGATGGCGGGACGGCCGGCTTCCAGGGTGTGCTTGTGGACATAGAACTCGTCAGGGTTCACGGCGCCCTGCACCACGGTTTCACCGAGGCCGTAGGCGGCAGTGATGAAGACCACGTCACGGAAGCCGGACTCGGTATCCAGGGTGAACATCACGCCGGCAGTACCCGTTTCCGAACGAACCATGCGCTGCACGCCAGCGGACAGGGCAACCAGCTTGTGGTCGAAGCCCTGGTGCACTCGGTAGGCGATGGCGCGGTCATTGAACAGGGAGGCAAATACCTCTTTGGCAGCGCGGATCACGTTGTCCACGCCACGAATATTCAGGAAGGTCTCCTGCTGACCGGCGAAGGAGGCGTCGGGCAGGTCTTCAGCAGTGGCGGAGGAGCGCACGGCTACGGCCAGGTTGTCGTTGCCCTTGGCCAGTTCGGCGAAGGCAGTGCGAATTTCGGCGTCCAGGCGTTCCGGGAACTCGGCATCCATTACCCACTGGCGGATTTCGGCGCCGGTCTTGGCGAGGGCGTTGACGTCGTCCACGTCGAGGTTATCGAGGGCCGTGTGGATGCGATCGTTCAGGCCGCTCTGATCGAGGAAGTCACGGTAGGCCTGAGCGGTAGTAGCGAAACCACCGGGAACAGAAACACCGGCGCCAGCCAGATTGCTGATCATCTCGCCCAGGGATGCGTTCTTGCCCCCCACATGCTCAACATCGTGAACGCCGAGCTTATCGAGGGAAACTACGTACTCTACCAAGGTGATCTCTCCACTATTTGTTGGAAAAGCTCATGCGGAACAGCTCCGCAGCGTTCTGGCGTTGGTCCAGAAAAATACGTCACAATGCCGACCGGCTCGGGCCTGGCTGAAAACGCGGCCTATCATAGCCAAGAATCGTTCCTGACTTAAGGCCTTTGGCGCAAATGAAACGAACCGCTTTCTTCATCTCCGACGGTACCGGCATCACTGCGGAAACCCTTGGCCAGAGCCTCCTGGCGCAGTTCGAAACCATCACCTTCAACAAGATCACGCGACCGTACATCGACAGCGTTGAAAAAGCGCGCGCCATCGTACAGCAAATCAATAAGGCTGCGGAGCTGGACGGCTCCCGCCCGATCATCTTCGACACCATCGTGAACCAGGAGATCCGTGACATCCTGGCCACTTCCAACGGCTTCATGATCGACATCTTTTCGACCTTCCTTTCGCCGCTGGAACAGGAACTTACCTCGCACTCCTCGTATTCCGTCGGCAAATCCCACTCCATCGGCCACCACGCCAACTACATGGAGCGGATCGAGGCGGTTAACTTCGCCCTGGACAACGACGACGGCGCCCGTACGCACTACTACGACAAGGCCGACCTGATCCTGGTGGGTGTGTCCCGGTGCGGCAAGACACCGACCTGCCTCTACATGGCCATGCAGTATGGCATCCGCGCCGCCAACTACCCGCTGACCGAAGAGGACATGGAGCGCCTGCAACTGCCCTCGGCCCTCAAGCAGCACAAGAGCAAGCTGTTCGGCCTGACCATCGACCCCGACCGCCTCACCGCCATCCGTAACGAGCGCAAGCCCAACAGCCGTTACGCGAGCTTCGCACAATGCGAGTTCGAAGTGCGCGAGGTGGAGAACCTGTTCCGTCGCGAAAACATCAACTTCATCAACTCCACCCATTTCTCGGTAGAAGAGATTTCCGCCAAGATACTGGTGGAGAAAGGCGTCGAACGGCGCCTCAAGTAACGCGATCAATGATGAAAAAGCCCGCTTCCGCGGGCTTTTTCATGGACCAATCATTTAGAACGCATCGCCAGGCACACGCACCCAACCTTCCATCAGCACGCGAGCACTGCGGCTCATGATGGCCTTGGTGACGGTCCATTCGCCTTCCACTCGGACGGCTTCGGCGCCAACGCGCAGAGTGCCCGACGGATGACCGAAGCGCACGGCACTGCGCTCGCCGCCACCGGCGGCCAGGTTCACCAGGGTGCCTGGAATGGCGGCGGCAGTGCCGATGGCCACGGCCGCGGTGCCCATCATCGCGTGATGCAGCTTGCCCATGGACAAGGCACGCACCAGCAGGTCGACCTCTTCAGCCTTGACCGTCTTGCCGCTGGAGGCCAGATAGTCCCTGGGTTTTGCCACGAAGGCGATTTTCGGGGTGTGCTGCCGCGTGGCGGCCTCCTCCGGGGTCTTGATCAGGCCCATGCGCAAGGCGCCAGCAACCCGAATGGCCTCGAATCGGGCTAGTGCCTCGGGGTTTGTGTTGATGTTTTCCCGCAACTCGGTCCCGCTGTAGCCGATGTCCTCGGCATTGACGAACACCGTGGGGATGCCGGCGGTGATCATGGTCGCCTTGAGGGTGCCAATGCCGGGCACATCCAGGTCGTCGACCAGGTTGCCGGTAGGGAACATCGAGCCTCCCTCTTCCCCATCATCGGAGGGATCGACGAATTCCAGCACGATTTCCGCAGCCGGAAAGGTCACACCGTCGAGCTCGAAGTCACCGGTTTCCTGGACCTGGCCGTTGGTCACCGGCACATGGGCAATGATGGTTTTCTGGATGTTGGCCTGCCAGATGCGCACCACGCAGGTGCCGTTCTCCGGAATACGCGCCGGATCCACCAGCCCGGCATGCAGGGCGAAGGCCCCGGCGGCGGTGGACAGGTTGCCGCAGTTGCCACTCCAGTCGACGAAGGCCTTGTCGATGGAGACCTGGCCATAGAGGTAATCCACATCGTGATCGGGCTGGCTGCTCTTCGACAGGATCACGCACTTGCTGGTGCTGGAGGTGGCCCCGCCCATGCCGTCGATATGCGCGGCGTACGGGTCGGGACTGCCGATTACACGCATGAACAGCCGGTCACGGGCCTCGCCCGGCACCTGGCAGCGCTCTGGCAGATCCTGCAGGCGGAAGAACACCCCCTTGCTGGTGCCACCGCGGATATAGGTGGCGGGGATTTTGACTTGAGGTACGTGGGGCATGAAGTTTGTCCTGAAAGACTATGAACGCCCTTCTCCTCCTGGGAGAAGGTGCCCGAAGGGCGGATGAGGGAAGGCAACCTCCCTCACCCCAACCCTCTCCCGGAGGGAGAGGGGGCTGTCGCGGGCCTCAGCCGACGGCTTTTTGCGACGAGGACTCGAGGAAGTCCTGTGCGAATCGCTGCAGCACGCCACCGGCCTCGTAGATCGACACCTCTTCGGCGGTATCCAGACGGCAGGTCACCGGAACCTTGATGGACTCGCCATTGGTGCGGCGGATCACCAGGGTCAGGTCGGCACGCGGCCTACGCTCGCCGATCACGTCGAAGGTTTCGGTGCCGTCGATGCCGAGGGTCTTGCGGGTGGTGCCCGGCTTGAACTCCAGCGGCAGCACACCCATGCCGATCAGGTTGGTCCGGTGGATACGCTCGAAGCCTTCAGCGACGATCGCCTCCACACCCGCCAGGCGTACACCCTTGGCCGCCCAGTCACGGGACGAGCCTTGGCCGTAGTCGGCGCCAGCGACAATGATCAGCGGCTGCTTGCGCTCCATGTAGGTCTCGATGGCCTCCCACATGCGCATCACCTTGCCTTCGGGCTCGACGCGAGCCAGGGAGCCCTTCTTGACCTCGCCATCGACCACCGCCATCTCGTTGACCAGCTGCGGGTTGGCAAACGTGGCGCGCTGGGCGGTGAGATGGTCACCGCGGTGGGTGGCGTAGGAGTTGAAGTCCTCCTCCGGCAGGCCCATTTTCGCCAGGTATTCACCCGCCGCCGAGTTCGCCATGATGGCGTTGGACGGTGACAGGTGGTCGGTGGTGATGTTGTCCGGCAGCACCGCCAGCGGACGCATGCCCTTGAGGCTGCGCTCACCCGCCAAGGCACCTTCCCAGTAGGGCGGACGGCGAATGTAGGTGCTCATCGGGCGCCAGTCGTACAGCGGATCGACTTTCGGGCCGGTGTCTTCCTGGATGGTGAACATCGGGATGTACACCTGGCGGAACTGCTCCGGCTTGACCGCAGCCTTCACCACGGCATCGATCTCTTCGTCAGTCGGCCAGATGTCCTTCAGGCGGATTTCCTTGCCATCCACCACACCCAGCACGTCCTTCTCGATGTCGAAGCGGATGGTACCGGCGATGGCGTAGGCCACCACCAGCGGCGGCGAGGCAAGGAACGCCTGCTTGGCGTAGGGGTGGATACGCCCGTCGAAGTTGCGGTTACCGGACAGTACGGCGGTCGCATAGAGATCGCGATCAATGATCTCCTGCTGGATTGTCGGGTCCAGCGCGCCGGACATGCCGTTGCAGGTGGTGCAGGCGAATGCCACCACGCCGAAGCCGAGCTGTTCCAGCTCCTGCTCCAGGCCGGCTTCCTTCAGATACAGCTTCACCGCCTTGGAACCCGGAGCCAGGGAGGACTTCACCCAGGGCTTGCGCACCAGCCCCAGCTTGTTGGCGTTGCGTGCCAGCAGGCCGGCAGCGATCACGTTGCGCGGGTTGCTGGTGTTGGTGCAACTGGTGATGGCGGCGATGATGACAGCGCCATCCGGCATCAGGCCATCGGCCTCCTGGGCACGAGCCTTGTCCAGGTCGACGGCAATGCCGCGCTCGGCCAGGGCGCTTACCGGCAAGCGGCGATGCGGGTTGGACGGACCCGCCAGGGTACGTACCACCGAGGACAGGTCGAAGCTCAGCACGCGCTCGTACTGCGCATCATCCAGACTGTCAGCCCAGAGGCCGGCCTGCTTGGCGTAGGTTTCCACCAGCTTGACCTGCTCGTCGTCGCGGCCGGTCAGCTTGAGGTAATCGATGGTTTGCTGGTCGATATAGAACATCGCCGCAGTGGCGCCGTACTCCGGGGCCATGTTGGAGATGGTGGCGCGGTCGCCCAGCGTCAGGGCGGCGGCACCTTCGCCGCGGAACTCCAGGTAGGCACCGACGACCTTTTCCTTGCGCAGGAATTCGGTAAGCGACAGCACCACGTCGGTGGCCGTGATACCCGGCTGCGGCTTGCCGGTCAACTCGACGCCGATGATCTCCGGAAGGCGCATCCAGGATGCGCGACCGAGCATGACGTTTTCGGCTTCCAGGCCACCCACGCCCACGGCGATCACGCCCAGGGCGTCGACGTGCGGGGTGTGGCTGTCCGTGCCGACGCAGGTGTCCGGGTAGGCCAGGCCCTTGTCGTTGTGGATGACCGGCGACATCTTCTCCAGGTTGATCTGGTGCATGATGCCGTTGCCCGGCGGGATCACATCGACGTTCTTGAAGGCCTTCTTGGTCCACTCGATGAAGTGGAAGCGGTCCTCGTTGCGACGGTCCTCGATGGCGCGGTTCTTCTCGAACGCTTGCGGATCGAAGCCCCCACACTCCACGGCCAGGGAGTGATCGACGATCAGCTGCACCGGCACCACCGGGTTGACCTGAGCGGGGTCACCGCCCTGGTCGGCGATGGCGTCGCGCAGGCCAGCCAGGTCCACCAGCGCGGTCTGGCCGAGGATGTCGTGGCAGACCACACGGGCCGGGAACCAGGGGAAGTCGCGCTCACGCTTGCATTCGACGATCTGCGTCAGGCACTCATTGAGGATTGCCGGATCGCATTTGCGCACCAGGTTCTCGGCATGCACACGGGAGGTATAAGGCAGACGCGCCCAGGCGCCAGGCTCGATGGCCTCGACCGCCGCACGGGCGTCGAAGTAGTCCAGCGCCGTGCCGGGCAGGCTCTTGCGGTATTGGCTGTTCATGGTTATGGGCGATCCTTGAGCGGCACGAATTTCAGGTCTTCCGGGCCGACGTAATTGGCGCTCGGGCGGATGATCTTGCCGTCGATACGCTGCTCGATGACGTGAGAGGACCAACCGGAGGTACGGGCGATCACGAACAGCGGGGTGAACATGGCGGTAGGCACGCCCATCATGTGGTAGCTGACGGCACTGAACCAGTCGAGGTTGGGGAACATCTTCTTGATTTCCCACATGGTCGACTCAAGACGCTCGGCGATATCGAACATCTTGGTGTTTTTCTGCTCGGCGGAGAGCTCGCGAGCCACTTCCTTGATCACCTTGTTGCGCGGGTCGGACACGGTGTAGACCGGGTGGCCGAAGCCGATCACTACTTCCTTCTTCTCGACGCGGGCGCGGATGTCGGCTTCCGCCTCGTCCGGGTTGTCGTAGCGCTTCTGGATCTCGAAGGCCACCTCGTTGGCACCGCCATGCTTCGGCCCACGCAGCGCGCCGATGGCGCCGGTGATGCAGGAGAACATGTCGGAACCGGTGCCGGCGATAACGCGGGAAGTGAAGGTGGAGGCGTTGAACTCGTGCTCGGCGTAGAGGATCAGCGAGGTGTGCATGGCGCGGACCCAGGAGTCGCGCGGCTTCTCGCCATGCAGCAGGTGCAGGAAGTGACCGCCGATGGAATCGTCGTCAGTCTCCACGTCGATGCGCTTGCCGTTGTGGCTGAAGTGGTACCAGTAGAGCAGCGCCGAGCCCAGGCAGGCCATCAGCTTGTCGGCGATGTCACGGGCGCCCGGGTGGTTGTGATCATCCTTCTCCGGGGACAGGCAGCCCAGCACGGAAACGGCGGTGCGCATCACATCCATCGGGTGGGCGGACGGCGGCAGTTGCTCCAGCGCGGCCTTCACGCCAGCCGGCAGGCCGCGCAGGGCCTTCAGCTTGGACTTGTAGCCAGCCAGCTCGGCAACGTTCGGCAGCTTGCCATGCACCAGCAGGTGAGCGATTTCCTCGAACTCACAGGCAGTAGCGAAGTCGAGAATGTCATATCCGCGGTAGTGCAGGTCGTTACCGGTGCGGCCAACGGTGCACAGGGCGGTGTTGCCGGCAGCGGTGCCACTCAGGGCCACGGACTTCTTGGGTTTGAAGGCAGTGGTATTTTCGGTAGCGCTCATCGCGTGATTCTCCTCATTTCAATCCGGTTGCTTGTGTCTTGTTTTATCCGCAGGCCGCGATGCTGAGAACGCGGCCCGCGTCCGGTTACTTCTTGGCGGCGAACAGGGCGTCGAGCTTCTGCTCGAAGGCGTGGTAGCCGATACGGTCATACAGCTCGGCGCGCGTCTGCATCAGGTCGATAACCTCTTTCTGATGGCCATCGCGGCGAATGGCGGTGTAGACAGCCTCAGCCGCTTTGTTGGCGGCACGGAAGGCCGACAGCGGGTAAAGCTGGATGGCGACGCCGACCGAAGCCAGTTCGTCGCGGGAGAACAGCGGGGTGGCGCCGAACTCGGTGATGTTGGCCAGCACCGGCACACCCAGCGCATCGACGAAGCGCTTGTAGGTCGGCAGATCGTAGGCCGCTTCGGCGAAGATGGCGTCAGCACCCGCCTCCACGTAGCGCAGGCAGCGCTCGATGGCGGCATCAACACCCTCGGCCTGAATGGCGTCGGTGCGGGCGATCAGGAAGAAGTTCGGGTCGGTCTTGGCATCGGCAGCGGCCTTCACGCGATCGGCCATTTCCTCGGTGGAGACGATTTCCTTGCCCGGACGATGGCCGCAGCGCTTGGCGCCGACCTGGTCTTCGATATGGGCAGCAGCAGCACCCGCCTTGATCAGGCTCTTGACCGTGCGCTCGATATTGAAGGCACTGGGACCGAAGCCGGTGTCGATATCCACCAGCAGCGGCAGGTCACACACGTCGGTGATACGGCGCACGTCTGTGAGCACGTCATCCAGGGTGTTGATGCCCAGGTCCGGCAGGCCGAGCGAGCCGGCGGCAACACCGCCACCGGACAGGTAGATGGCCTTGAAGCCGGCACGCTTGGCCAGCAGTGCATGGTTGGCGTTGATGGCGCCGATCACCTGCAGCGGATGCTCCTCGGCAATCGCGTCGCGGAAGCGCTGGCCGGCGGTTTTCTGACTCATGACTCACCTCGTGTTTTGGACGGGTTGGCGAGCGCTTCCTTGTAGTGGCGCTCGATATTGCGCTTGGAGGCACCGATGTGACGGCGCATCAGCAACTCGGCCAGTTCGCCGTCTCGGTCGGCGATGGCATCGAGAATTCGGTGGTGCTCGTTGAAAGCCTGGCGGGGCCGGTTCGGCACCGTGGAGAACTGAAGGCGATACATGCGCACGAGCTGATAGAGCTCACCGCACAGCATCTGGGTCAGGGTCTGGTTGCCGCTGCCCTGGATGATCCGATAGTGGAAGTCGAAATCGCCTTCCTGCTGGTAGTAGCCACGCCCTGCCTGGAAGGCCTCGTCGCGCTCGTGGGTATCCAGCACCCGACGCAGCTCGTCGATCTCGGCCTGGCTCATGCGCTCGGCGGCCAGACGGCAGGCCATGCCCTCGAGGGACTCACGGATTTCGTAGAGTTCGATCAGCTCGGCATGGCTGAGCGACACCACCCGCGCACCGACATGCGGCACCCGCACCAGCAGGCGCTGCCCTTCCAGGCGGTGGATCGCCTCACGCAGCGGCCCGCGGCTGATGCCGTAGGTACGCGCCAGCTCGGGCTCGGAGATCTTGCTACCCGGGGCGATCTCTCCACGCACGATGGCGGTCTGGATACGCCGAAAGACACTCTCGGCAAGCGTTTCCGAGTCAAGCGGTTCAGCGACGGGGTTTTCAGTGGCGTCCAGCATGATTGTCGACACATTCTTGTTTGGTGACGCAAAATTACTGCTACCAAAGCTAGCCTGTCAAACCAAACCCGACCAATTGTCGACAATCCATCTTAAGCCCGGAAATTCCATCTACACCATCACGCCCTGAGCTTTGGCGGCATAAGCGTCTGTCGCGCCGGAAAATCCGCGTGTTAGAATGCGCGCCGCCAGCGCCAGTCTGGGCGCCAATGACTTGCCTGCTAGACTCCCAGACCAGGCGCCGCAGCCAAGATGGCCGTGGGCCGGGCTCCTGGACCGATGACCGCGTTACGCTCAAAGGACTTATGACACTCAAGCCCTTCGCCCTGTTTGCCTGCCTGCTCGCCCTCCCCAGCCTTGGCCTCGCCACCGAGAAGACCGTCTACGGTCTCAACGAATACGCCAAGCTGAAGGATCTCGACCTGGAAGTCGCAGCCAAGCTCGATACCGGCGCCAAGACCGCCTCCCTCAGTGCGCGCGACATCAAGCGCTTCAAGAAGGATGGCGAACCCTGGGTGCGCTTCTACCTGGCCATAGACGATGCCCACGAACATCCGATCGAACGCCCCCTGGCGCGAATCAGCAAGATCAAGCGCCGCGCCGGCGACTATGACCCCGAGGAAGGCAAGACCTACACTGCACGCCCGGTCATTGAACTGGACGTGTGCATGGGCACCGCCCTGCGGCAAATCGAAGTGAACCTCACCGACCGTAGTGCTTTCCAATACCCGCTTCTGATCGGTTCCGAGGCGCTCAAGCGCTTCGATGCACTGGTCGACCCGAGCCTTAAATACGCTGCCGGCAAACCCGGTTGTGCCACCGACGCAAACTCTGACGAGTAACCCACATGCGCTCTCTTACCCTGCATCTGAAAGTCCTGATCACCCTCCTGGTGAGCCTGGGCATTCTGATAACGGCCTACCAGATATTCATTCAGGGCATCCCGATCACCGAGGATGAGACCGACGACCTGTGGAACATCGACGCCAAGGTCGAGTTCCAGGCCAGCCCGCGCGATCCGGTCAAGGTCCAGATGTTCGTCCCGCCACTGAACCGGGACTACGTCAGCCTCAACGAGAGCTTCATCTCCAATAACTACGGGGTGAGCATCAATCGCGTTGACGGCAACCGCAAAGTGACCTGGTCCGCCCGTCGTGCCAGCGGCAACCAGACGCTCTACTACCGCCTGGTACTGACCAAGCGCTACAGCGCCGAGAAAGCGAAGGACAAGGGCCCGATCTTCCGAGACAGCATCCCGGTCGAAGGCCCCGAGAAGATAGCTGCCGAAGCCCTGCTGGCACCCATCCGCCAGCACTCGGCGGACGTCGAGACCTTCATCAGCGAGACCATCAAGCGGGTCAACAACCTCAACGATGACAACGTCAAGCTGCTGCTGGCCGGCGATCAGAGCACACCGAACAAGGCCAAGGTCATTGAACTGCTGCTGTCCATCGCCCACGTACCGATGGAACGCGTCCATACCATCCGCCTGGTGAGCGAGCAGGCCCAAAGCCCCGAGCTCTGGCTGCGCAGCTTCAACGGCGAGAACTGGCTGTACTTCAACCCGGATACCGGTGAGCAAGGTCTGCCCAACGACCGCCTGATCTGGTGGACCGGCGACAACAACCTGATCACCGTCGACGGCGGCAAGAAGGTCCAGGTGACCTTCAGCATGAACAACAGCGAGATGAACGCCATCCGCCTGGCCAAGCTGACCGACGAGAACACCGACGCGGACTTCCTCGAGTATTCGCTCTACGGCCTGCCGCTGCAGACCCAGCAGACCTACCAGATCATGATCATGATCCCGATTGGTGTGCTGGTGATCCTGATCCTGCGTAACCTCGGCGGCCTGCAGACCCTGGGCACCTTCACCCCGGTGCTGATCGCCCTCGCCTTCCGCGAAACCCAGCTGGGCTTCGGCATCGTGCTGTTCACCATCATCACGGCGCTCGGCCTGTCGCTACGTTCCTATCTCGAACACCTGAAGCTGCAGATGCTGCCGCGACTATCGGTGGTGCTGACCTTCGTGGTGGTGCTGATCGCGGTCATCAGCCTGCTGAGCCACAAGCTCGGCCTGGAGCGCGGCCTGTCGGTTGCCCTGTTCCCGATGGTGATTCTGACCATGACCATCGAACGCCTGTCGATCACCTGGGAAGAACGCGGCGGCGGCCATGCCTTCAAGGTGGCGATCGGAACCCTGGTCGCGGCCACCCTGGCGCACCTGCTGATGACCGTGCCGGAGCTGACCTACTTCATCTTCACCTTCCCGGCTGTGCTGTTGATCATGGTGGGCTTCATGCTGGCGATGGGTCGCTACCGCGGCTACCGCCTGACCGAACTCTTCCGCTTCAAAGCCTTCCTGAAGGACTGAGCCATGTTCGGCCTGATCAAGACCTGGAAAGCCCTCGAAGCCAAAGGCATCATGGGCATCAATCGGCGAAACGCAGACTACGTGCTGAAGTACAACAAACGGCACCTGTACCCGATCGTCGACGACAAGATCATCACCAAGCAGCGCGCCATCGAGGCGGGGATCCACGTACCCGAAATGTACGGCGTCATCTCCACCGAGAAGGAAATCGAGAAGCTCGACGAGATCATCGGCGAGCGTAACGACTTCGTGATCAAGCCGGCGCAAGGCGCCGGCGGCGACGGCATCCTGGTGATCGCTGATCGCTTCGAAGGCCGCTACAAGACGGTATCCGGCAAGATCATCAGCCACGAGGAAATCGAGCACCAGATTTCCTCGATCCTCACCGGCCTCTACTCCCTCGGCGGGCACCGTGACCGCGCGCTGATCGAGTACCGCGTGACCCCGGACCAGATCTTCAAGAGCATCAGCTACGAAGGCGTGCCGGACATCCGCATCATCGTGCTGATGGGCTACCCGGTGATGGCCATGCTGCGCCTGCCGACCCGGCAGTCCAACGGCAAGGCCAACCTCCACCAGGGCGCCATCGGCGTCGGTGTGGACCTGGCCACCGGCGTTACCCTGCGCGGTACCTGGCTGAACAACAAGATCGCCAAGCACCCGGACACCACCAACGCGGTGGACGGTGTGCAGCTACCGAACTGGGATGGATTCATGAAGCTGGCCGCCGGCTGCTACGAGCTGTGCGGCCTGGGCTACATCGGTGTCGACATGGTGCTGGACCAGGACAAGGGCCCGCTGATCCTCGAGCTCAACGCCCGTCCCGGCCTGAACATCCAGATCGCCAACGACTGCGGCCTGACCCATCGCGCCCACGCTGTCGAGGCCCGCCTCGAAGAGCTGAAGGCCAAGGGTATCCAGGAAACTCCGGAAGAGCGCGTTCGGGTATCCCAGGAGCTCTTCGGCCACGTGCGGCCGACGGAGATCTGATCCACCCCTCCATGAAAAAGCCCGGCCAAGTTGCCGGGCTTTTTCATTCTGCTTATCCGGCCAAGGCCAAATGCAGGCTTCATCAGTAGGGTGGACCACGCTTCACCGGTCCACCACTGGAGGGCAGCGGGGCACCGCTGGTGGATGAAGAAGCGCCATCCATCCTACTAAAGCAGAAATAAAGAAGGGGCCTTCCGACCCCTTCTTCGTCTACCCGCACACCTTCAATCGTTGCTCGGCTTGTTCACCGCGTGCAGCACGTACTGCGGCAGGGCGAAGGCGCCGACGTGGATTTCCGGGTTGTAGTAACGGGTAACGATGCTGCTGCCAGCGTAGCGCTGGCGCAGGGTTTCCACCGGCAGTTTGCGCATTTCCGGGTCGGTTGCGCCCCAAGCGAAGGTCATGGCGCCACCAATGTAGGTGGGCACGGCGGCCTGGTAGAAGTGCCAATCGGCAAACAGGCTGTCCATCCGGCTGGCAGTGGTTTGCACTTCGCCCAGCTGCATGAAGGGGGTGCCGTTCTGGGTCACGAGGACACCGCCATCGTTCAGGCAGCGGCGGCAGGCCTGGTAGAAGTTCTCGGAGAACAGCACCTCGCCCGGACCGATGGGGTCGGTGGAATCGGAGATGATGACGTCGAACTTCTCCTGGGTGGTCGCGACGAAGCGCATGCCGTCATCGATCACCAGATTCAGGCGCGGGTCTTCATAGGCACCCTTGGAGTGGTTCGGCAGGAATTCCTTGCACATTTCCACCACTGTGCCGTCGATCTCGACCATGGTGATGCGTTCGATATCACGGTGCTTGCGCACTTCGCGCAACATGCCGCCATCACCACCGCCAATGATCAGCACGCTCTTCACCGCGCCATGGGCGAGGATCGGCACGTGGGTGAGCATCTCGTGATAGATGAACTCGTCGGCCTCGGTAGTCTGGATCACGCCGTCCAGCGCCATCACGCGGCCCATGCGCGCGTTCTCGAAGATCACCAGGTGCTGGTGTTCGGTGCGCACTTCGTGCAGCAGCTTGTCCATGCGGAAGCGCTGGCCATAACCGTCGTAGAGAGTTTCCTGGTAATCGCTCATGGGTTGTCTCCCCTGCTGGCTGTATTAGCGGACGGTGCCTCCGCCCCATGAAAAGGCGCGCATTCTACGATGGCTTCGATGTCAGGTCGAACCGCGGCGGGAGAATTTGAAAGTCAGTTTTGCAGAGACGACGCGGCGCCAAGAGAATATCGTCGCTCCATGACTGCAATTGCTTCCACCATTCGAACCCGCGAGCCCATCGAGCCCATGCGCCTTCATTACTTCGAGCCCTGGAGCTGGAAGCAGTTCCAGCAACATTTTGCCCTGCGACGCCTGCCTGGCGTCGAGCACCTGACGCCCGACAGCTATTGCCGCAGCTTCCGCCTGGGCGCGCGCAGCGGATGGTTCCGTCTGCGTCCGATACCCGGCGCCCTGGAGCTTGAACTGAGCCCGTCGGCTCAGGACCTGGAGCCGCAACTGACACCGCGCATCCGGCAAATGTTCGACCTGGATTGCGATCCGGCTGCCATCGCCCAGCACCTGGGCCGTGACCCGCTGCTGCAAGGGCTGCTGGCACGTTATCCGGGGTTGCGCCTACCCGTTGCGTTCGACCCTTTTGAGCAAGGGGTGCGTACCATCATCGGTCAACAGGTGACGGTGAAGGCGGCGGTGACCATCGCCGGGCGCCTGGTGGAGCGTCTTGGCGAGCCATTGGCAGATGCCGAAGTCGAAGGCCCGCAACGGCTCTTCCCTACTCCGCAGACCATCGCCGACGATCCACTGCCTGGTATCGGGATGCCTGGCAAACGTGTCGACACATTGCGTCGATTTGCCCAGGCAGTGGCCGATGGCAGCCTGGAACTGAACTTGGCGGCGGGCATCGAATCCCTGATCGAGCGTCTCTGCGCCCTGCCCGGTGTCGGCCGCTGGACCGCCGAATACATTGCCCTGCGCGCTTTCGGGCAGCCGGACGCCTTCCCCTCCGCCGACCTCGGGTTGCTCAAGTCGCCACTTTGGGGGCCAGAGGGCATCAGTGCACGGGAACTGGCCAGCCGTGCCGAACCATGGCGACCATGGCGCGCCTACGCCGCCGTCTATCTCTGGCAGAGCTACGCCGAGGAGAAGTGAAAATGCATTACCGCTACCACGACAGCCCCACCGGCCCGCTGTTGCTCGCCGGGGACGACTCGGGCCTGCAATTGCTTTACATGGACAACACCGAACGCTGGCAGCCCAACACTGGCTGGGTGCCAGCCGGTCGACAACTGGACGAACCCTGCCGCCAGCTTGACCTTTACTTCGAGGGGCACCTGAAGCGCTTCGACTTGCGTCTCGCGCCACGGGGTACGCCCTTCCAGCAGCGGGTCTGGCAGGCCCTGCTGGATATCCCCTACGGCCGCACCACCAGCTACAGCGAACTGGCCGAACGCATCGGCAACCCGAAATCCGTGCGCGCCGTCGGCACCGCCAATGGCGCCAACCCCATCTCCATCATCATCCCCTGCCACCGGGTGATCGGCCGCGATGGCAGCCTGACCGGCTATGCCGGCGGCCTGCCGCGCAAGGCACTGCTGCTGAAGCTGGAAGGCGTGAAGCTGCAGCCGGAGCAGGACCAACTGCTGCTGATCTGAACGTTCAGGGCTGACGGATACGCGCCATGACCTTTGGTGGGTCGGCCAAGGGCAACTCGATGATCAACCCCTCCCCGTTCTTCGCCAACACTCCCGTCAAGGCTTTGATATTCACCTGGTGGCTGACCATCACCACCGGCCTGTCCTTGGGCACCTTGTCGATGGCCTTGCGCAACTCGACAGTCTGCGCAGCCTGGCTGTCCGGATCACTGAAGAAGGAGTCCAGCGCGGAGAGGGTTTCCACCGCCCCCAGGCCCATTTCCTGGGCGGTGTCCTGGGCACGGCACCAGTTGCTGGTATAGAGGCGCGGTTGCTCCACCTTGCGCCGCACCAACAGCTTGCCCCACCGCTTCGCCTCCTGGCGTCCCTTGTCGCTGAGATTGCGTTGGGTGCTGCAATCCCCCAGGCGAAAGCCTTCCGGGTCGCCAGTACCCGGGGCAGTGGTATGACGCAACAGCAGGAATGCCTTGCCTTCGCGCAGAGCCTGCCAGGCTGACTTCTGGTCAGCGGGCGCTGGCAACGCCAGCAACGCGAGCAACATCAGGACGAATAGACGGGTCATGGCCAGAGCGCCAGTTCCAGCACCCACCCGCCAACTGCCCTGTAAAGGATCGGATCGGGACAAGCCGCAACGACGCAGAGGCAGGAACCCATGGGGGACGCTCACGGTTGGATGCAGTCACCCCAAGGATAGATCGGCCGACGACAGCCTTCCTCACGCTCCGTCAGACGATTTCAAACAGCGTCAAAAGCGTGTCAGGTCGATCACCGCAAAACTCGCCACGGTTTCATGGCCGTCCAGCACGCCACCCTCGCGAGCCAGGCCAATAGTCTGCATGCCAGCCTCGCGCGCAGCATCCAGCTCCTGGACCACGTCGGAAAGGAAGAGGATCTGCTCGCCCGGCAGGCCAATGGCGGACGCGATGCGCTGATAGGACGCGGCCTCTCGCTTGGCTCCCGAGGTGGTATCGAAATAGCCGGAGAACAACGACGCCAGATCGCCCGCCTCGGAGCAACCGAAGATCAGCTTCTGCGCCTGGATGGAACCCGAAGAGTAGACAAAGAGGTCATAGCCCTCTTCCTTCCAGCGGCGCAGTGCCTCAACGGCATCTGGGTAGACATGGCCCTTGAGCTGGCCAGCCTGGTAGCCCTGCTCCCAGACCATGCCCTGCAACGCCTTGAGGGGCGTGGCCTTGCGGTCTTCGGCGATCCAGCCAAGGAGGATGTCCACCACCCGCTCCAGGCCAGCCCCGGCCTCTCCGCTTTCGGCCCGCACGGCGTCGATCTGCTGCGCCACCGCCGGCTCGCCGGCATGGGTCAGGACGAACTCCGGCAGGTGGCACGCAGCAAAGGGGAAGAGCACGTCGAAGACGAAGCTCACCGCGCTGGTGGTGCCCTCGATATCAGTGAGGATGGCCTTGATGGGCATTGGGAACTCCAGATGAATCGGTATGGCTGTCGTAGGAGCGAGCTTGCTCGCGAAGGTACCTCGTACCCATTCGCCGGCAAGCCGGCTCCTGCAACTCAGTCTTCCAGCTGCGGGAAACGCTTGGCGATCTCGTCGCCGGTGAACTTGGCGACCCAGCCTTCCGGGTTGTTGAACAGGCGGATGGCGACAAAATGCGGGTGCTCGCCCATGTCGAACCAATGACGGGTGCCGGCCGGCACCGAGATCAGGTCGTTCTTTTCGCAAAGCACGGCATAGACGTAGTCGTCTATGTGCAGAGTGAACAGGCCGCGCCCGGCGACGAAGAACCGCACCTCGTCTTCGCCATGGCGGTGCTCGTCGAGGAACTTGGCTCGCAGTTCGTCTTTCTGCGGGTGGTCGCGGGTCAAGCTGACGACGTCGACGGTGACGTAGCCCTGCTCCTGCATCAACCGGTCGATCTGCGGGCGATAGGCGGCGATCACCTCCTCCTGGCTGGCACCCGGCGCGATGGGGGCGGAAGCCTCCCAACGCTCGAAGCGCACTCCGACGGACGCGAGGGTGGAGGCGATGTCATCCAGGTGGGTCAGCACCTTGTTCGGCAGGTCGGGGCTGGATTCGTGGTAAACGGTCAGGCTGCTCATCTGGGTACTCCTTGCGGGTGTCCTCCCGGCTCTTTGGCGGGTCGGACGACACCGGTATCAGTCAGGCATCTTCATGCGAAGGAAGCTTCAGCGCTGGGTGATCGAGAGCGTCTTCAGCTCGCACTCGAAGAGGAACTCGAAGGCTTCGACCTGGCGCAGGGCGTCGCTCATGCGCGGCCCCCAAGTATAGAGGCCATGGCCACGGATCAGGTAACCCACGCAGTCAGCGTGCTGGTCCAGCCAGGGCTGCACCTTGGCGGCCAGACGGGCGATGTCCTGGTCATTGTCGAAGATCGGCACCAGCACCTGGGATTCGTGGGTGCTGATGCCGCTGAAGGCTTTCTGCAGCTCGTAATCGGCGAACACCAGGGAATCGGCCAGCGTCAGGCGCGACAGCACAGTGGCATTCACCGAATGGGTATGCAGCACTGCGCCGATTTCCGGTTTCCAGCGGTAAAGCTGGGTGTGCAGCAGGGTTTCCGCCGAGGGCTTCTTGCCTGGCTCCAGGCTGTTGCCGTCCATATCCGTGGCCAGCACATCGTCCGGGCCGAGCTGACCCTTGTGCTTGCCGGAAACGGTCAGCAGCGCCTCGGTCGCGGACAGCCGCGCCGAATAGTTGCTGCTGGTGGCCGGCGACCAGCCACGGTCGTACAGGAAACGGCCGGCTTCGATGATTTCCTGGGCGAGTTGTTGGCGATTCATGCCCGCTCCTCCTGCAATTGGGTGGCAATGATAACGGCTGCGGCGAGCGCCGCGAGCGTAGCGATAACGTAAGTCCAGACCGGTCCCAGGCTGCTCCAGCTGTAGCCCGAGTAGAGCGCACCGAGGGCGCCGCCGATGCCGGCCAGGGCGGCGTAGAGCGCCTGACTCTGCCCCTGCTGGCGCGGTCCAAACCGACGTTGCACGAAATGGATGGCGGCAGCGTGAAAGCTGCCGAAAGTAGCGGCATGCAGCAGTTGTGCAAACAGCAGTACCGGCAACTGGTCGGCGAAATTACCGATCAGCAGCCAGCGCAGGGCGGCGATCAGGAAACTGGCCAACAGCACCACGCGAACCGAATAGCGCGTGAGAATGCGCGCCATCACCATGAACAGCAGCACCTCAGCCACCACGCCCAGCGCCCAGAGCTGGCCGATCAGGCTGCGCGAGTAGCCAAGGGATTCGAGGTAGATGGTCTGGAAACTGTAGTAAGGCCCGTGGGACAGCTGCATCAGGCCCACGCTCAGATAGAAGGCCAGTACGCCCGGCTGGCGCAACTGGTCGATAAAGCCGCTCTGCCCCGGCACGTCAGGGCGCGCCTGGGGCGCGGCATTCGGCACCCAGAAACTGCTGAGGACGATACCGCTCATGATGAACACCAGCGCCCAGGGATAGAGATCAAGGCTGAACAGCTCGAACAGCTCGCCCAAGCCAATCACCGTAAGGATGAAGCCGATGGAGCCCCAGAGACGTACCTGGCTGTAGCGCGCCGCCTGCTCCCGGAGATGTGCGAGGGTGATCACCTCGAACTGCGGCAGCACGGCATGCCAGAAGAAGGCATGCAAGGCCATGATCAGCGCCAGCCAGGCGTAGCTTTGGCTGACGAATATCAGCGAGAAGGTCAGCAGGGTGCAGAAGGCGCCGAAGCGCACGATGTCCAGGCGCCGGCCGCTGCGGTCGCCCAGCCAGCCCCAGAGGTTGGGCGCTACGCAGCGCATCAGCATGGGGATCGCCAGCAGCTCGCCGATACGTGCGCTGGAAAAGCCCAGGTGTGCGAAGTAAAGACCGAGGAAGGGCGCCGTGGCGCCCAGCAGGGAAAAGTAGAAGAGATAGAAGCTGGAAAGCCGCCAATAGGGCAGCGCGTTCGCGCCGCCCGTCACAGCTGGCCGAGCACCGGGGTTTCGACCCGAACGCCGGCATTCTGCGCGCGGTGGCGCAGCAGGTGGTCCATCAGCACGATGGCCATCATGGCTTCGGCGATCGGGGTCGCGCGAATGCCCACGCACGGATCGTGGCGGCCTTTGGTGACCACATCCACCGGGTTGCCATGAACGTCGATGGAGCGACCGGGCGTGGTGATGCTGGAAGTCGGTTTCAGCGCCAGATTGGCGACAATCGGCTGGCCAGAGGAGATGCCGCCGAGGATGCCGCCGGCGTTGTTGGAGAGGAAGCCTTCCGGGGTCATTTCGTCGCGGTGCTGGGTGCCACGCTGGGCCACGCTGTCGAAGCCAGCACCGATCTCAACGCCCTTGACGGCGTTGATGCTCATCAGCGCATGGGCCAGTTCGGCGTCCAGCCGGTCGAAGATCGGCTCGCCCAGGCCCGGCGGCACACCTTCGGCAACTACGGTGATCTTCGCGCCGACAGAGTCCTGGTCACGGCGCAGTTGGTCCATGTAGGCCTCCAGTTCGGGGACCTTGTCCGGGTCAGGGCTGAAGAAGGCGTTCTGCTCCACCGAATCCCAGGTCTTGAAGGGAATCTCGATGGGGCCGAGCTGGCTCATGTAGCCGCGCACGGTGATGCCCTGAGTAGCCAGGAACTTCTTGGCGATGGCGCCAGCGGCCACGCGCATCGCGGTTTCCCGCGCCGAGGAACGGCCGCCGCCACGGTAGTCGCGAATGCCATATTTGTGGTGGTAGGTGTAGTCGGCGTGGGCCGGGCGGAACAGGTCCTTGATCGCCGAGTAGTCCTTGGACTTCTGGTCGGTGTTGCGGATCAGCAGGCCGATGGCGCAACCGGTGGTCTTGCCCTCGAATACGCCAGAGAGGATTTCCACCTCGTCAGCTTCCTGGCGCTGGGTCGTGTGGCGGCTGGTGCCCGGCTTGCGGCGGTCCAGGTCACGCTGCAGGTCCTCGAGGGACAGGTCCAGCCCCGGCGGGCAGCCGTCGACGATGGCGACCAGCGCCGGACCATGGCTTTCGCCAGCAGTGGTGACGGTGAACAGCTTGCCGTAGGTGTTGCCGGACATGCACAGTGCTCCGCAGAAATGGGCCTCGTTCGAAGGTCGAGCAGTATACCCGCGGCGTCCGGCCAGTTCACCCCTCGAACCTTGCGCCCGCTGCCGCGTCCAACCCGCCATTCCGGATATCGACTTCAAAGCAATGCTGCGACTTCTAATGCTGATCCTTCCCCTTCTTGCCGGTCTGGCCCAGGCCGCCCCCCAGAGCGTGCTGCAACGCCCGATCGAACTGGACACTGGCAGCGGCATCCTGCGCGGCACCTTGCTGCGCCCGAAGACCGATCAGCCCGTGCCTGTAGCGCTGATCATCTCCGGCTCCGGCCCCACCGACCGTGATGGCAACAATCCCCTCGGCGGGCGCAATGACAGCCTGAAGAAACTTGCCCAGTTGCTGGCGCGCAATGGAATTGCCAGCGTGCGTTACGACAAGCGCGGCATTGCCGCCAGCCAGGACGCAGGAGTGGATGAGCGCCAGCTCAGCATTGAGCTCTACGCCGGTGATGCCGCAGCCTGGGGCCAACAGCTGAAGCAGGACGCGAGGTTTTCCCAACTGATCCTGATCGGTCACAGTGAAGGAGCGCTGATTGCCAGCCTCGCGGCGGCGGCAGCGGGTGCTGATGCGCTGGTCAGCATTTCCGGTAGTGCCCGCCCGATCGACCAGTTGCTGCGCGACCAGTTGCAGGACCGCCTGCCCCCTCCCTTGCTGACCCAGAGCGAAGCCTTGCTGGCCAGCCTGCGGGCGGGCCAGCAGGTGGCAGAAGTGCCGCAACCGTTGGAAGTACTGTTCCGCCCCAGCGTGCAGCCGTACCTGATTTCCCTGTTTCGCCAGGACCCGGCACGGGCCTTTGGCCAGCTGCCAATACCCGCGCTGATCTTGCAGGGCAGCCACGATATCCAGGTGAGCGTGAGCGATGCCGAGCTGCTCAAGGCCGCCAAGCCGGACGCCCAGTTGGCCATCATCAAGGGCATGAACCATATGCTGCGTATCGTGCCCATGGATATGGAGCAGCAGATGGCATCCTACCGCGACCCACGACTGCCCCTGGCACGAGAGCTGGGCGAGCGCATCCTGGCCTTCATCCAGGAACTGCCCGACTCCAGAAATGCGAAGAACGGTCGATAAAGGCGAAAGATTCTGTAGGAAATCTCGCCTGACACGGGCAATTACATACAGAATCCGCACTGACGTACCAAGTCAGTCGTCGCAGGTTCTTGCAAGGTACTTCCCGATGAGCGAAAGCCCAGCCGAACAGCAGAGCGCCACAGAAGCCGCCCCCCCGCCCCATCCCTGGGCGGAGCTGGCGGCCGAGCATTTCGACCTGCTACGCCTCGCCCCCCAACCCATCGACCGCCACACCGGCACACGACCACTGCGCTTTGTCGAACTGGGCCGAGTGGAACGGCACAACAAGGAGCAGAGCGTGCTGCGCCTGAGCATCGGGCTTCCCGGCCAGAAGGTGCGCAAGGAGCAGAACCTGCTGGAAGTCTGGGCTGATCACCGCAGCAAGGAAGTCCGCTTCGGCCCGGACGGCGGCCTGCAACTGGAACCGCAGAACCGCGGCTTGGGACGCTTTCTACTGGCCCAGGGCATCGCCTGGGCCAAGCAACGCTGGGCCCACTATCGAATAGAGGGCGGCGCCCTGCCCGCCAAGGACGCCCTGGAAAACGAGGCGCGCCTACGTCGCGACCACGTCCTCAAGGCGCAGGGATTCGAGATCAATTACCTGGACAACCTGCAGCTAAAGGCGAGCTACAGCGCTGGCCGGATCAGCGAACTGCACGGCGACTGGCACCGCGAGAAGGTCCAGTTGGTGGGTCTGCAGGAAGCCGCCGCGATGCTTGAACAGGCTGACCAGAACTTGCGGCGGCAGGAGGTGGAGATTCGCAAACTTGAAGAGCGCATTGCCCTCTACAAACGTGAAGACAGCGGCCTGCGCTTTACCATCGCCTGCCTGGTGGCCTTCGCGGTATTTCAGGCGGGTCTGCTGATCTGGGTCATCACCCGCTGACCCGAAGGGTCAGGGATTCAGTCGCGCGCGGAACAACGACTGGTGTTCCCGGCACTGCCTGGCGCTAAGCATGAATACACCGTGTCCGCCATGCTCGAAGTCCAGCCAGAGGAAATCCACCTCCGGATAAAGTGCCTCGACGTGCAACTGGCTGTTGCCCACTTCGACAATCAGCAAGCCCCTCTCTGTCAGGTGGTCAGCCGCCTCGGCCAGCATCCGCCGCACCAGGTCCAGACCATCATTGCCACAGGCCAGGCCCAGTTCGGGCTCGTGGTGGTATTCAGCCGGCATGTCGGCAAAGTCTTCGGCATCCACATAGGGTGGGTTCGACACGATCAGGTCGAAGCGCTGCCCCGGCAGGCCGTCAAAACCATCGCCCTGTACCGTGTAGACGCGCTCTTCCAGGCCGTGGCGCTCGATATTCAGGTTGGCGACTTCCAGGGCGTCGAAGGAAAGGTCAGCGAGCACCACCTCCGCGTGCGCGAACGTATGGGCGCAGGCGATACCGATGCAGCCCGAGCCCGTGCACAGGTCGAGGACACGCGCCGGGTCCTGGGGCAACCAGGGTGCAAACTGCTGCTGAATCAACTCGGCGATGGGCGAGCGCGGCACCAGCACCCGTTCGTCGACCACGAAAGGCATGCCGCAGAACCAGGCCTCGCCCAGCAGGTAGGCAACCGGAACACGCTCGTCGATGCGCCGACGCAGCAGCTCGCGCAGGTGAGCGCATTCGTCCTCTTCCAGTCGACAGTCCAGGTAGCTGTCAGAAATCTCGTAAGGCAAGTGCAGTGCGCCCAACACCAGTTGACGGGCTTCATCCCAGGCGTTGTCGGTGCCATGACCGAAGAACAGGTTCTCAGCATGGAAACGGCTGACAGCCCAGCGGATGTGGTCACGCAGGGTGCGCAGGCGGGATTCGGACACGGCAGCTACCTCGGAAAACGGGCCGAAGATTCTAGCACCCCTACCGTCTTGGGGCAGCCCGCAGGCGCCGACGAACGGCCCCCCGAAAACGCCGCACAATCCACCCTGCAGCCCGCCTGGCAGTTGAGCGCCGCGTCCTCGCCGGGCAACTGGACCTTGGCCCATGGTTCACTTATTGCGCCGCAGGGCGGACAATGGTGGCCATGTCGTACCTGGAGATTCGCATGTCCGCCCCGAAATCCATGTTCCAGCTCAGTGGCCGCGGCTATCCGCCGGCCAACCTGAACAATGCCACCCTGGTGATCATCGACGCTCAGGAAGAGTACCGCAGCGGCGTCCTCGCCCTGCCCGGCCTCGATGCCGCCCTTGGCGAGATTGCCAGCCTCCTTGCCGCCGCCCGCGCCATGGGCAGCGCCATCGTCCATGTGAAACACCTCGGTGTACCCGGCGGCATCTTCGATCCCCGTGGCGAACGCGGAGAGCACCTGCCCGAGGTCGCGCCCCTGCCGGGCGAGATCGTGGTCGAGAAACGCTTGCCCAACGCATTCGCCGGCACCGACCTGCATGACCGCCTACAAGCTATCGGGCACCTGGACCTGATCGTCTGCGGATTCATGACCCACTCCAGCATCAGCACCACGGTCCGCGCTGCCAAGGACTATGGTTATCGCTGCACGCTGGTGAGCGCAGCCTGCGCGACCCGCGACCTGCCAACCGTCGACGGCGGCGTTATCAGCGCGGAAGACATGCACCGTGTCGAGGTGATCGCCCTCGCCGACAACTTCGCCAGTGTGGTGCCGCAGGCCAAGGCGCTTATCTAACGAGGCGTCGCAATATCCCGCGACATCCGCGACGGGGTTGACCGGAACCACCGCCAGCTGGCGCCGGTCATACCCCGATCAAGCAAGAGGACGTCCGGATGAAGTTATCCGATGGTTTCGATGCCCGCCGCCTGCGCCCACGCGGCCCAGGCAGCTGGCGCTGGCGTTTCGCAGCGGCACTCGCCGCGCTGTTGGCCAGCTTCGGCGTACTGCTCGCAATGGCCGGCGCCGCCACCCTCC
>NZ_SCOK01000012.1:0-128516 GCF_005502555.1 Pseudomonas sp. D(2018) | reverse complement strand
TGCAGGTTTGTCGACTGCTAGGCTTATCCACAATTGCCGAGGTGAAAATCGGCAAGCCGCCCTGGGTCATTTTTCAATCGGCAGGGTGGGTCAATTTTCAATCAGCGCCGACACATGACTTCCTTTGCTGCCGAACGATGCGATCTTGGTCAGTGGAGCGCCTTGTACGGTGCTCCACGCTTCGTAAAGCAATCTGCGATTGAAACTCCGGAAAGCGTCAGTCGTTCCTCCGCACATCCCAGAACGTATGGTTCATGTTGTTCTCGGCCTCTCTGATCTCTCGGGTCATTTCTCTCGCACGTTCCCGAGAAATCACGCCTGCCTTGGCGGCTTGCCGTATCGTCTCGAGCATAGCTGTGCGCTCTTCAAATCGTTGCCGATTCAGTTTCAGGCCATCGATGACAAGCTTCGCTGCGACTTTGACCAGCTCAGGGTATTTACGGCAAAACTCGATTGACGGCCGAACGCTTTCGGTGATGTCGTCCCATTGCGGATGCCCATCGGCAAGCCTGTCAAAGTCGGCCGGCGTAACGAAGAAGTTCCTAGGAATGCCGATCCTAGTGAAGCCGCAATGACTGTAAATCTTCCTGGCCAGCTCTGAGCAGTAGGAGGCGCGCTTGATTGACCCCTTGGAGGGCAGGATCTTGTAGGGCTGCGCAAGATAAAAAGCACAAGCCCGTGAAATGATTTCCTGATGCTCTGGCTGTACCTTCTTACAGCGAAGAACTCGCCAGTTCGGTTCTGTGTTATGGAGGGTTTCGGAGACTATGCGATTGGTCGTACCAATCTTGGGCATTGCATCGATGCAAATAAAATCTGCATGCACAAGAGCAACATGGCTTGATCGAGCATGTTCGTAGAATACCTTTTGGCCGCTGGCCAGAGCCTGTGAGCCAGGGGCCGTCCCCGTCATCAAGATGATGTCGCCCGTCTGAAGCTGGCCGTCCACTTCCTTCAGCTCTTCGGTGAAGGCATTGTCTTCGCCACGAACCATCGCTCGATGAATCGAAAACTGAGACTCGGGGACACCGCTTTGACGCGCCATCCAGTCGAGTGCCGAGTCTGGCAGGGCCCCGATCTTCTGGGCGAGCGCATTGGCCTTCTCGTCCGATTCCATATGGCTGAAAATTTCCGCAGCGGCGGCGTTCCGCATGGCTTCCTTAAATCTACCAAGCTCTTTCAAAGCAAACTCCCTAATCTGCGGCGGCCATCAAGTCTGTAAATTTGAACCACGCCGACCAACTGAACCCCATGCTCGCCAACAGCCGGTGTGGTCACGTGTGAGCGCTCGTATGAGTGGCACAATCGAGCGGACGCTCAACCAAAGCCGACATTTTCCTAGTAGGCGCAGGGTAAGAGAAGGCATATGAAGTTAATAAGTGATGGTTACGGAGACCCCCGCTACACGCTTTACATACCGCTTGTGATGCATCGACTGTCTCGTCCCATCGATCTGCCGCTATTGGCGAACGAGCTCGGAAAGAAGCTATCTGTAGGAGTGACGATCAGTCCCGGTTCTGGCTGGGAACAATTGCGCATGGGGCCGTTCGCGGCAGAAGCGCTGGCCAATGAAGCGTTCCACCGCACGATTCGCTACCTGGTTGCGCTGTGTGTCCAGTGCCAGTATCCAATCTTCTTTGATCAGCACCTAGCGCAGCTGATCGAGCCGGCTATGCCCATGGTCATCTTTCCCGAGAGTCCCGTGGATGCATTGGCCAATCTGGCCTGCCCAGTCATCATCCCGGAGCACCGCCACGTGTATGACACTGGCGTGCTGTTGGGGAATGTGGATCCTCAATTAGCATCGCACCAACTTATCGACGCATTGGGCAGTGCGAGTGACCTGCGCGGTCCCCTTCCTGCCAGAGTGCGTCTCGCCGTGGAGGCTTATATCGTAGCGTGTGCGACGCATGCGCCCATGATGAAATTCGTGGGATTCGTAATTTGTTTGGAGAGCTTGTGCGAACAAGAAACTAGGCCATCGAACGAATTAGCGGCACTGCATACAATCCGTACCGCGATAGAAAACTCGGACGTCGCTGAGAATGATGCCGTCCATGCGGAAATGGCGGACCTGGTCTTGGACACCATCCGAAATATCCGTCACTTTTCAATAAGTACGCAGTTTCGAAAACTCATTATGGCACACGCTGCCGGTATCACTGCGGAGTTGGGGCAAGGCCACCCCTGGCTCAAGGATATGAAAAAGGCAGCTCGAACGATATACAAAATGCGCAGTAAAATTGTCCATGAAGGTAAATGGGGCGCAGAGTACGAGACTGTTGGGATGGCGATGAATTTTGTCAAGGCAGCGGCTAAGGCCGTAGTGCTGGGATTAATCAACGGTCCGTCAGCAAAAGTGAGTAGCGTTGACTGACAGGATATTGCCAATTATGCGATTGCAATTGGTGGTAAAAATTCCACCAACCTTTGGGGCATTTAGGAAAGCCGAGTGTGAACTCTGGCTGAAACCAAATTGGGGTCAAAGGGGAGAGTTAAAGGATTAGTTTTGCAATGGCCCTTCGTCGTCGAGCGCTGATATCAAGAGTCTCAGTTCTTCAATCGCCTCATTCTTGCTTAATCCCTGGGATAAATCGTTACACAATTTTTGCAGCGAAACTCTGAGTGATACAATGAAGCGTGTATCCATTGCTAGTCTAAGTGAAGATCCGAGATTCGCTATTTCATCCGCAGCAAGGTGGATGTAACGATCCAGAGACGATAGATTTCGATGTCCCGTCCACTGTTGGACATGCTGTTTTAGCGTTTCCACATCAATTAAGAGTTGCCGAAACTTATCCGCATTATTTTGCTTGTGCGCAAGCATAAGCGTGATGAACATGTCGGTGATAAATCTATGGCGAAACATATGCGGCGAAATCGTTGACCCAATCGAAGCTAGCTTCGAAAGCCTGTGGATTTCCGATGTGACCGTATTCGGTTTGAGAGCTTGTCCGGTGTTTTCGTTCACGAATAGAAGGCCGTGATCATAAAGCTTACCAATTGTTTTATTAATGATCTGTGCGCGATAGATCTTTATATAAGTGCAAATAAAAAGCGCGTCGGCCTTTGAGATCGGTACCGTCCTGTATGTAGGGCCTTGGCCGCGAAGCTTTGAGTTGGGAACTCTTACATAAGGGTTCTTCATTTTCTCTGCTTTAAGAAAATCGGAACATTTGAGTCGGACGGCTTCATTGCGACGCGCGCCCAAGGCTATTAGAACTTTTATTAGGGTCGCGTCTCGTTTAGCTAAGAATTTGGATGTAGTAAGATTTGTGGCACGCAAGAGGCTTGATATTGAAGTGGTGCTAACTGGAAAACGCTTTTTAAAAGGATCGAGAAGGGGGAAGGAATGATGGTGCCAAGAATGAGTGATCCGGCGGACGCTGCCAATTGAATATTCCACTTTGATCAGATGGGCACGAATTCTGCCCTCCGGAGAAATATATTCTGGATTGTCTTGCAGGGTGCCGATGAAGCTCAAAAATTCTAAGCAAGTTCTTCCGATGCTGACCGTGCAGTTTGCAGTGCGGACGGGGTTTCCGAATAAGTCACGTTCAGCAGAAAGTCCGTTTACAAAAATTGTAAAATGAGAGTCGGAAATTTTGTCTAGTAAAACTTGATTGAAGTGACAGTACCGTAGTAGGTGGGATATGTTACAGGCATAGCTCTTTAAAGTTCCGCCAGAGTTATTTCTGGAAAGTCCATTGTTGTAGAGGTTTAGCATGAACGCATTTGCGTAGAAACACCAGTGGCCATCTGGCCAAGTAATCGCTGGAATATTATCTGCCGGTAACGCCTTAATGGCAGTGGGGTCGGCAACCACAGGTAAATGGAAGTTTTGAGAGGTAAGTTGGTAAAGTTTTTTATGTTTAAGATTTGCCATTTCGTGTGAATTCCAAGAGCGCCAAAATTTCCTCGGTTTCCAATTTGCACAATTTAATTAAACGCGGATCTTTGGAGGCGGCGGCGTAGTGTCTAGATCTTTCGAGGCTTGTTTTAAGAGCTTTTGTCACAACGAGTAGGTCTTCAATTAATATCTGTCGAGCCCCTCTGAGTTCTTCGATTTTTTTTTCAAGAAATCTTCTGGAACCCCTAGAAGGGGCGGTGGCTCGGCGAACATCTGCAAGGACACGTAGACGTTGCCTGTCTAGCTCAGCGAATCCTCCAACGAGATGCTTGTCGGCGTACGACTTTAAACTGTTAAGCGAAAAAGGTCGTATATTGAGATCTGGAATGCTTAAGTGCGCCATCTTCGACTGAGAAGATAGGCTCGATATTACTAGGCTAACATCTATAGGGTCAGGTGCCGTGCGCGGCAATCCATAAAGTAGATTGAAGAGAGATAGCGTCGAGGTAATTGACGCGTCACTGAGCCTTCTCATGTTCGATTACCTTAATGATGATTTTATATGTTTTTCCCTGGGCGTCTGAGAAGAAATGAGGCTCAATGCTCACTTTACCGAAATTAGTCAGTTCTGCGATGTAGTCTTCGAGTACGTCATGCTCAAGTATTTCGAATCGGTCAGTTCCAAAGTGCTTTCGAAGAAGCACTTGTAGTTCAGGATAGTAATCTGGTGTGGCTAGGATTTGACTGGTTGCATATGCTGCCTTGGCAGATGTTAGAATTTCCCCAGGCACCGTTTCCGTTATATAGTGATATAAATGTTCGACGTCGGAGTGGGATAAGAACCAACGTAGGGTATCTAAGCCGCCAAATGAATTTCCCCAAAAAAATAACATGGCAAAAAGCCGGCGCAGTTGATGCTGGCGTATATAAGGTCTCTCTCCGTTAGAGTTGAGTGGGGTCTCAAAGAAATCGCATGCAGTGGTGAGTGCTGAGTTATAATTTATCGAAGAAGCTGCGGAAAACTGGCCAAGATGTATAGATGGAGGGGCAAGTAAAGGTAATTTTCTGGCAAGTACATTGCCTTTGATTAGGCGGGATTGGAAGTTTTCAATCAGATGCACTATTTTTACGACGAGATCCGGGCAGGGACGCTTGTGTAATTCGTTAATGCCGGCTACACCTGACTTTCCGGTCTCAACTATTATATATCTCTCTAGTTCATCAAGGCAGTTGCAGGGGAGGCTCATCAGTTCCTTTTGACGTCGTGCTAGAAGTGTTCCGATAACAATTTCGAAGCTTCCGTATAAGACGCGGGAGAGCTCAAATAGTCCGCGTCCTTGCCTGAATTCACGATAATAAAGTTCGCGAACGCGATCGGCATCTTGCCGTCGCTGTCCTTTCACGTACTCGATGGCTAGGCTCCAGTGCTGGACGCCAAGTAATCTGAGTTTCAAATCACATGCGTCTGCTACTGAGCTAGGGGCTACGGCTTTCTTTCCCAAGGCGCTTGGATGGAAGAGTGCTAGCTTTACCAAGCTATCTAAAATTGAGCTCCCATACTCGAGAATAAACTCAGTGGCGCGCCTGAAAATGGATAGCCCGGTTTCAATATCCAGGGAAGCATATCGTCCGGGATCTTTCAGGTCGAGATCCTCTGAGAGATTCCATTCAGCAACAGCGTTAAGAGCACGTTCGGGAATTGGTAAACCAAGATTGCCAAGTTTGTATAGGCTCTTAAATATGCGCTTGGTCACGAGGAAGGTGGAGTACGAGCTTTGCTCTCCGTTATCTCGAACACCGATGGAAGGATATTCGGTGCCAATCATTGGACTCTTCCCAAAGCAAAGCTCTGGAATGGAATTGAAATATGGTCGGTTTAATATTTTTCTGTTAAGAATAAGGTCTAACAGGCTCTTTATTTTAACAGCATGAGAATAGTCTTCATTGACCCTGTATAGGTGGTTAAGGAAAAGCCAGGTCCTGGCTTTAATTAACTCAACATCGGACAGGAAAAGTCGGCGTGGTAGCTTCTGGTCGATTTCTAATATGCTGGGCATCTTTCTGGTTAGTTTTGCAAGGTGCTGCGGGGTAATGCCAGCAATTTTTTCTCTTAGAAATGAAGAGGCTCTATTGTCAATGTCATAAATTACGCTTGCCTTGTTTGAGGCTTCATGTAATCGCATTACGCACGCGATTGCAGAGCTTTCACGAATGTTTTCAATTCCGAACTCAATAATATCTGAACCGGCTGGACCTAAAAGCAGTGCGTCAATGATTTGTAGGGCTGACTTTGTATTATTGTAAGCTGTGATTGGTGAAGGGATAAGTTTATTATAATTTGTAGAGTGCCCTTGAAGTGAAATCCAGTTTTTAAGAATATTTAGGGTGGTGCGCTCCTCAATGAGTAGTCGGCCATTCGCCAACTCAATGTCGAAGTCCACTGAGAACCGACGTCCTGGAGCGCAGAAGTCAAACGCCCAATAATCGTCGGAATGTTCCGATAACAACCAAGGATTTCCAGTGGAGTAGTTCATGCCACAGTTGATGCTTCCCATCAAGAAGTGAAGGTCTGGATGTAACTCTTCGCCTTTCACAGGGGGATCCTCGATATAAGCGATTCTCTAGGTTTATTCTTGGACTCGCGTAAAGCGTCGTAGATTTGCGGATAGTAGTCAGAGTTTACTTCCACGTGTTGGATGATTTTTTTGCTAAGTCTGTGCCAAAGATTCAGTTGGTGCCCCGAACGTGCAAGCGCACTTTCTTCGATAAGTTGCAGCCCCCACAGGATGTCCATTATTTGCTCATTGATACCCACATATAAGAAGCTTTCCTGTGTGTCGATAATTTCTGTTTCTTCGTGTGAGTGCCTAATGGAGTGGTTTCGCATGAAGGCGTCAAGTTGCTCCATGGTCTCGAATGATGTGGCTTCCAATAAATAAGGGCTGTCCCTCAAAGCTTCACAGATGATTCCTTCATGAAACAATCTAATCCAGCGCTCACGAAAGTAACTGCTTATAGCTGGTGGGAGATATCTATCAATTAAATTCGGCCGGTAGGTATCATGTCCAAGCTCCTCCGCTAGATCCGAAAGTAAACCAGACCGTAGAAACTTAAGTACTCCTGCGCTTGCCCTTATCGCGGTTAGGGAGGTGCGGGATGCCAGTTCTTTGCATTCACCTTTAGAGAGGCTCGTGTGGATCTCTAAACTATCGGCTAGCTGAGTCCTTGTGTAATGACACGTCTCGGAGGCGATAGATTTAATACTGTGTGGACGCCCAAACCCTTTGCCTGTTGTTAACAGTAAATACTTGGCGTCAGGACTGTTGATTTCTCTCAAGTACTCTCTTGGTTTTTGAGTTATTGCTAGAATCTTCTGAATGAGGCTTTTTGATGTGTCGTTTAGAGCTATTGACTGCTGAGCACTCCTTGCTCCCTTTCTTCTTTTATATCCAATCAAAATGCTGTCGTCGTTAAGCAAGCCAATCTTTGTTCCTTTCTTATTGAAGATTTTGCATTCATTAAGAAAGCCAGGAGTGATTTTGGGGTGTTCCATTATTAATAGAACACAATAGGGAACCAAACTGCCGGCAGTTGGGAGCCCCAGCGCAGTTGCACTGTCAACAAATGGTTTGGGAATGTATCTGTATGTTCGGGTTAGAAAATTTTTATACGGATGAGTGTTAAAGTTGTATGCGGCTTGCTCAAGTGCTATATCTCGATCAAGAAAGGATTGTTGGGCTGTGAAGGTTATCTCTTTCGTGTTAGAAATATTCGCTCTAAACTCATAATTTGCCCAGGTAGTGGCCTCAGCATTTTCCGCCCAACCCCTAAGTGAATTATGATCATGCTCAAGGCGTAAAAGAATCTCCTCCATGCACTTGCTGTCAGTTATCTCAAGGGGGATGGGGGTCAAGAGCTTGCTGAAATATTCTTGCCCGTTTGTGCCAATAGACGTCTTTCCGCGTGAGGCGCTCGGGGCACCTCGTCCATCTGGGATGCCGAACTGTCCAGAGCAAACTAACCCTGGCTCTACTAGATATCTAGCGCAGAAGCGCCTGAGTTCTCTCCAGTGGGTATATAAGGTCCTGATTTTATTTCCATTGCCGCAGTCGTAACCAGTATGAAAGAAATTAAATATCAATTTTTCCCAGAACGTCGTCATGACTTCTGGGCATTTCAAAGAATCTGCGGTCTTTATGTCTTTGTAGTTGCATATGAAATCAACTAAAAACTTGATTTGTGCCACCGTGGGGGAGCGCTTTCCCGAAAAATATGAACTAGAATTCAGGTAAAATTCCTGGGTGAAATTTGGGCCTAGTTTTCTTTCAAGTTGGTGTAGCGGAAGTCTGATGGTTTTCCCATTTTTGTCTGTAACGGGCCACGAAAGCCAGTGGTGATAGCGCTCCTCGTTAAATGGAAGCTTGTGGAAGGCTTCTATTAGTTCCTCTTTGCAGTGAAATCCATCTGTTGTGTTCTTGATCTTAGTCTGTAGGTCATATAGTTCCTCTTGTTTACTACTGGGCGCAAGTCTCCGAAATATTCTTATTAGTGTTGTTGAGTATTCCCAAATTGTGTAGTCGCTGGTTTTTACGAGAGTTCCGCTTAATAAACAACCAACGAAACCTTTAGCGCAGTCCGCTGAAAACAATTCATTTCGGTGGATTGTGGTCAGTTTCTGATCAGTTAATTGAAGATAGCATTCCAGAAATATAATTAACCTATCTAGAGGTGTGTTATGGGCTTTGCAATTTTCATATTCATTTCGAATTGCCGATGTGGCGCTTTCGCTGATCGCCGAAAATGTATACGTGAGATATGTTATCGATCTGCTCGGAAATATCGGCTCGGAGTTCATCGGCTTTACACCAAGGCAATGTGTCGTGGCGTTTTAGACAAGCTGCCGTAGAGCGTCAAATTGCATCGTCACGTCTTCCGACTAGATGACGAACTGGTGAAGGAGGTGGCGGCGTGGTAATTACGTCCTGCGATGCGCGGAATAGACCTGATTTGCGTGGAAAATTGATTAATTTTTAATTGCGAAAGCGGCTTTGCGGTTGTGCATTTATGACGAAACATTATTGAGGAATTAATTGTGCTCTAAGTTCCTCTTATTCTTCATGGCGATTATTGCATATTTTATATAGCGCTGTGGCATCAGAAATAAGGAACCGTGATTGGTGGCCTAGATTTCATATTTGACAAGGTCAATGCACGATTTTGGATGACAGGTGGGGTTCTTGCAGATACCTGGACTTCACGTGCATCTCTCTGTATTTCCTGATTTTTTTAATTCTTGATAGAAAGTTGCGCAACGCGAAAGGGGTAGCTCGTCAAGGAACAGCACCCCCTGATGCGCCAGGGTTATTTCCCCCGGTTTGGGTCGACTGCCGCCACCGACCAGCGCGGCGCCCGACGCGCTGTGATGCGGTTGTCGAAAGGGTCGCTGGGGCCAGGACTGCAGAGGCGCGTGACTGGCGACCGAATGGATGGCGGCCACTTCCAGTGCCTCCTGCTCTCCCAGGGGCGGCAACAGGCCGGGCAGGCGGCTGGCAAGCAGGGTCTTGCCGGTGCCGGGAGGCCCACAGAAGAGCAGGTTATGGCTTCCGGCTGCGGCCACCAGCAGGGCGCGTTTGGCGGCTGCCTGGCCCTGGACGTCGGCGAGGTCAGGGTAGGGCGGTCGTTCCTCCAGCAAGCCCCTGGGCTGATAGGGGGCGAGCGGGGTATGGCCGGCGAAGTGTGCGGTAAGTTCCAGCAGGTGCGCGGCGGCCAGCACCTTGAGGCCGCTGGCGAGGCTGGCTTCCTCCGCGTTCTCCTTGGGTACCACCAGGGTCCGCCCGGCGGCACGAGCGGCCAGCGCGGCGGGCAGTACACCCTGAACTGGGCGCAGAGCCCCGGAGAGCGCCAGTTCTCCCAGGCACTCGACCTCTTCCAGGGCATTGGCCGGTAGTTGGCCGCTGGCGGCGAGCACGCCGAGTGCAATAGCCAGGTCGAACCGGCCGCCATCCTTCGGTAGGTCAGCCGGGGCGAGGTTGAGGGTGATGCGGCGGGGCGGGAAGTCGAACCCGCTGTTCAGGATCGCGCTGCGCACACGGTCCTTGCTTTCCTTTACGGCCGCTTCCGGAAGGCCCACCAGGGCCAGGGACGGCAGGCCATTGGCAAGGTGGGCTTCGACGGTCACGGCAGGGGCTTCGACGCCGACCTGCGCGCGGCTGTGGACGATGGCCAGGGACATTGATCACTCCTTGATCGGTCCGCCGGGCCGGAGCGGGATCACTCCGCCGGCGGCGGGTTCAACTTGGCTTCCAGTTCCGCGACCTTGGCTTCCAGGGCTTCCAGGCGTGCGCGAGTGCGGGCGAGGACCACCATCTGGCTGTCGAACTCGTCGCGACTGACCAGGTCAAGCTTGCCGAAGGCGCTCTGCAGCAAAGCCTTGAACTGGGTCTCGACCTCGGCGCGGGGCAGCGGGCTGTCGCTGCTGAACAAGCGCGAGGCAGTGGCGGCGAGGGTATCGAGCAGGGCTTTGGGCGGCAGCATGGTGGGTTTCCGTAGGTGAATGGGCGGCAGTCTACCACGGTGCTCCCGGGGGCCGGACTGGCGATGGGCGGCGCACACTTTTTGAGCAGGGTGCTGGGGCGTTGCGCACTGCTTTGGTGCGATCAGGGTGCGGTTCCGGTCTCTCCGAACCGGCATTCGGCCAGTATCTGCTTGAAAAAAGGCACTTTGTTCGGAGCTGGCAAGAAATCTGCTTGGAGGTGGGCGACGCATGCACCGATGCAGTTCCGGTGCACCGGGCGAGGCGGGGGAGTGTTTCGCCAGAAGCGGTTGGTTGATGTCGGCGTGCCGAGGCAGGGCGGGCCGATGCATTACAAAAGCCAGACACTGCGCTTAGACTTGAGCCGGGTTCGCGTTTTTCCTGGGGCAAGTCAACCAAACACGGGAGAGAGTTTCATGAAACTAGTCACCGCCATCATCAAGCCTTTCAAACTCGACGACGTGCGTGAGTCGTTGTCGGAGATCGGTGTGCAGGGCATTACCGTCACCGAGGTCAAGGGCTTCGGACGGCAAAAAGGCCACACAGAGCTGTACCGTGGCGCCGAGTACGTTGTCGATTTCCTGCCGAAGGTGAAGATCGACGTGGCCATTGCCGACGATCAACTGGATCGCGTGATCGAGGCCATCACCAAGGCAGCCAATACCGGCAAGATCGGTGACGGCAAGATTTTCGTCGTCAATCTGGAACAGGCCATCCGTATCCGTACCGGCGAAACCGGCACAGACGCGATCTAAGCCTCCGAACCCCAACGCCCCAGGAGAAAACAACATGACTCTGCGTAAAGCCGCAGGGCTAGGAGCCCTTTTGTCCCTCGTTACCCCCGGCCTGGCCATGGCCGCCGACGAGGTCGTGCTTAACAGTGGTGACACGGCGTGGATGATCGTCGCTACTGCACTGGTGCTGTTCATGACCATCCCCGGCCTGGCGCTGTTCTACGGCGGCATGGTGCGTTCCAAGAACGTTCTGTCGGTGATGATGCAGTGCTTCGCCGTCACCGGCCTGATCAGCATCCTCTGGGTGGTCTACGGCTACAGCCTGGCCTTCGACACCACCGGCATGGAACAGGGAGTGATCAACTTCAACTCCTTCGTGGGCGGCCTGTCCAAGGCCTTCCTCAGCGGCCTGAACACCAGCAGCCTGGTGTACGCGATTCCTGAGAGCGTGTTCATCACCTTCCAGATGACCTTCGCCATCATCACCCCGGCCCTGATCGTGGGTGCTTTTGCCGAGCGCATGAAGTTCTCCGCCATGCTGATCTTCATGGCCGTCTGGTTCACTCTGGTCTATGCCCCGATCGCCCACATGGTGTGGAGCGGCAATGGCGGCCTGATGTGGGACTGGGGCGTGCTGGACTTCGCCGGTGGCACCGTGGTGCACATCAACGCCGGTATTGCTGGTCTGGTGTGCTGCCTGGTGCTGGGCAAGCGCAAGGGCTATCCGACCACTCCGATGGCTCCGCACAACCTGGGTTACACCCTGGTCGGCGCCGCCATGCTCTGGGTGGGCTGGTTCGGCTTCAACGCCGGTTCCGCAGTAGCCGCCAACGGCACTGCCGGCATGGCCATGCTGGTTACCCAGATCGCCACCGCCGCCGCCGCCCTGGGCTGGATGTTCGCCGAATGGCTGACCCACGGTAAGCCGAGCGCTCTGGGTATCGCTTCCGGTGTGGTCGCCGGCCTGGTTGCCATCACCCCGGCTGCCGGCACCGTCGGCCCGATGGGCGCCCTGATCATCGGCCTGGTGGCCGGCGTGGTCTGCTACTTCTGCGCCACCAGCCTGAAGCGCAAGCTGGGCTACGACGACTCCCTGGACGCCTTCGGTGTGCACGGTATCGGCGGTATCGTCGGCGCGCTGCTGACCGGCGTGTTCGCAGCCCCTGCTCTGGGTGGCTTCGGTACCGTTGAAGACATCGGCGCCCAGCTCTTCATCCAGTTCGAAGGTGTGGCCTTCACCGTGGTCTACACCGGCATCGTGACCTTCGTGATCCTGAAGGTGCTGGACGTGGTCATGGGCCTGCGCGTCAACGAAGAGGAAGAGACTGTCGGCCTCGACCTGGCTCAGCACAACGAGCGCGGCTACAACCTCTGATGCAGATGATTTCCCTGTTCGGCAGCTGCCGACGGGGAAGTCGGCAGAAATGCCTAAAAGGGCGCCGCAAGGCGCCCTTTGCTTTTTCAGCGGCCGCGCTAGAATGCCGGCCGTACAAGCCGAGACAGGTATTTGCGGATGTGGCAGCAGACCCTGATTACCTTGCGCCCGAAGCCGCGTGGCTTCCACCTGGTGACCGAGGAAATCCTGGCCGCATTGCCGGAACTGCGGCGCTATCGCGTCGGTCTGTTGCACCTCTGGCTGCAACATACGTCGGCTTCCCTGACGGTGAACGAGAATGCCGATCCCGCTGTGCGGCGAGATTTCGAGCGATTCTTCAATCGCCTGGTGCCCCAGGGTGAAAGCGGCTATGAACATGACTATGAAGGACCGGACGATCTGCCCGCGCACTTCAAGGGCAGCCTGCTCGGCTGCCAACTGAGTCTGCCGCTCCGAGACGGGCAGTTGGCAATGGGCACCTGGCAAGGTGTCTACCTGGGTGAGCACCGCGACCAGGGCGGTGCTCGCCGACTGTTGGCGACCTTGCACGGCGAGGCTCCCTGATTTTTTTCCAGCCGCGTTAGTAAGCTGGCGTAGCTGGGCTATAACTAACCTGCTTTGGCAAGGCATGAGGTAGAACATGAGCGACGAAGAACTGGAACAAGACGAGCTGGAAGCGGCCGACGAGGAAGACGGCGAAGAGCTGGCTGCAGCCGATGATGGCGAAAGCGACGACGATGGCGAGGCCCCTGCCCCCACTGGGAAGAAGGCCAAGGCCGCGGTCGAAGTCGAAGAGATGCCCAGCATCGAAGCCAAGCAGAAAGAACGTGATGCCCTGGCCAGGGCCATGGAAGAATTCCTGGCCCGCGGTGGCAAGGTGCAAGAGGTCGAACCCAATGTGGTTGCCGACCCACCGAAGAAGCCGGACAGCAAGTACGGCAGCCGCCCCATCTGAGGCCGGCACCCGTCGAAAGAGCCCGCCATTGCGCGGGCTTTTTCATGCGTGCAGGGGAAGAAAGCGCCGTAATCGGTGTGCAGGCGACCTTATCTGCGAAAGTGCGGGCTCTCTAGTGCCACTTCGCCCAGCGCGCCAGTACCTCAGGCAACTCCCGCAGGCTGGTGATCTCCGCATCCGGCAGTTGTTCGCCGCTCCATTCCTTGCCCAACGGGTTGAACCAGATGGCGCGCAGGCCGGCGCGGCGGGCGCCTTCGATATCGTCGGCCGGGTGGTCGCCGATATGTACGGCTTCCCGCGCGCTGACACCGCCACGCTTGAGCGCTTCGAGGAAGGGCACCGGATCGGGCTTGCCAATGCCCAGCTCCTCTGCACAGAGGGCGAACTTGAAGTAATCGGCCAGGCCCAGGCGGCGCACGTCGGCGTTGCCGTTGGTGATCACGCCCAGGTTGTAGCGGATGGCCAGGCGTTCCAGGGTGGGTACGGTGTCGGGGAAGAAGGTAATGCGGTGGCGAGCGTGGAGCATGGCCTGGAAGGCGCCTTCGGCCAGGTCGATGGCATCTTCGGCTGAGTAGCCAACGCCTTCCAGCGCGCGGCGCAGGGTGCGGCGGCGCAGTTCGCTGAGACGGTGCTTGAGGCTCGGTTCTGCAGCCAGGATCTCGCCGCGAATGACCCAGAGGTGTTCCACGGGCAAGGTGCCCAGGGCCGGAGTGTGTTCCATCAGCCAGTCGCGCATGGCGGATTCCGCGCCCTCGATGACCGGCCGGTTGTCCCACAGGGTGTCGTCCAGGTCGAAAGTGATCAGCTGAATACTCATTCGTCCGCTCCCCGTCGCTTTGCCCTCGGGTGGGCCTGATCGTAGACCGAGGCCAGGTGCTGGAAGTCCAGGTGGGTGTAGATCTGGGTGGTGGAAATGTCGGCGTGGCCGAGCAGCTCCTGTACCGCCCGAAGGTCCTGGGATGACTCCAGCATATGACTGGCGAAGGAATGCCGCAGCATGTGCGGGTGTAAATGCTGGCCCAGTTCACGCACGCCGGCCTGGCGCACCCGCAACTGGACGGCGCGTGCGGAGAGCCGGCGGCCCTGCCGGCTGATGAACACTGCGCGATCCCCCGGATTGGTCGTGGCGCGCAGCGGCAGCCACTCGTCCAGCGCTTCGCGGGCCTTGCTGCCCACCGGCAGCTCGCGAGTCTTGTTGCCTTTGCCGCGTACCCGCACGAGTCCGGCGGACAAATCGAGGCCGTCGAGGTCCAGGCCCACCAGTTCGGACAGGCGCAGACCGGACGAGTAGAAAAGCTCCAGCATGGCCTGGTCGCGGCGGGCGATGAAGTCGTCCTCAACGGCACCGTCCAGCAGTTGCTGGGCGCGGTCGGCGTCGAGCGCGCGGGGCAGGCGGCGAGCGCCCTTGGGGGCGGCAAGACCATTGGCCGGGTCGTGACGGCAGCGACCTTCGCGGATCAGGTATTGGTAGAGGCCGCGCACGGCCGAGAGCAGACGCGCCAGGCTGCGACTGGACAGGCCGTCCTGGTGCAATCGGGCGATAAAGCTGCGCAGGCTGCGGACGTCCAGGCCCTGCCAGTCGGCAATGCCGAATTTCTCGCAGAGCGCACGTACCTTGAGCAGGTCGCGGTGGTAGCCGTCCAGGGTGTGAGCTGAAACCTGGCGCTCGCTGCGCAGGTGATTCAGGTAGGCATCCAGGTCGGCTTGCATGGGACTTCCTTGGCGTGCGTGGTGACGGGCTATCTCACCGAACGCAGGGGTGTGGCGAAGCGTGGCAGCACCCGGGCCAGGACTTCGGCGATATAGCCGAGGAACAGGGTGCCAAGGGAGCTCTTGTAGTGCTGCGGGTCCGGGCTGCCAATGGCGAGTACGCCGTGCAGGCCCTGGTAGGTCAGGCTGACCACGGCAGCGGAGCCGACCTGGTCGCGCTCCTCGGCGCCGAACAGGAACTCCAGCTCATGGCCGCGCAGTACGCCGCAGATGGTCTTGCCGCCGGCCAGCAGTCCACCGATGCTCTGGTGCGCTTCAGCAACGGTAACGCTCCGACCTACCGGCAGGGTGCTCTCGCTGAACAGGATGAGGCTGACGAAGGGCACCTGGAACTCGTGCCGCAGGCTGTCTTCCACGGCGCCCACCACTTCTTCCAGGCTGGAGGCATCGAGCAGGTCGAGCACCAGGCGGCGGGTCTTGTCGAAGAGCCGGTCGTTCTCCCGCGCGACATCCATCAATTGCGCCAGGCGATGGCGCATCTCGATGTTTCTCTCGCGCAATAGCTTCACCTGGCGTTCCACCAGGGACACAGCGTCACCCGGCTGGTGCGGGATGCGCATTTCAGGAATCAGCTCTTCATGCTGGACGAAGAACTCCGGATGGAGGCGCAGGTAGGCCGCCACCGTCTCGGAGTCGAGGTGTTGTGGCGGGTCCTGATGCTGGTCGGTCATAGGCGAACCTGTCCTTCGAATACGCGGACGGCGGGTCCGGTCATCATAACGGGATGCCCCGGGCCGGCCCACTCGATAGAGAGTCGGCCGCCCGGCAGTTCGAGTTGCACCGGTGAGTCCATCCAGCCCTGGCGGATCGCGGCCACTGCGGCGGCGCAAGCACCGGTTCCGCAGGCCAGGGTTTCCCCGGCGCCGCGCTCCCAGACGCGCAGCTTCGCTTGCTTGCGATCGACGATCTGCAGGAAGCCCACATTCACCCGCTGCGGGAAGCGCGGGTGGTGTTCCAGCTTCGGCCCCAGGCTGTGTACGGGTGCACTGGCGACATCATCGACGCGCAGCACCGCGTGGGGGTTGCCCATGGAAATGGCTGCCAGTTCGACCGTCTGGCCGTCCACCTCGACCGGGTAGCTCAGGGCTTCGGCGTCGGCCACGAAGGGAATCTGTTGCGGGACCAGGCGCGGCGGACCCATGTCCACGGTGACCTGGCCATCGGGGCGCACATCCAGTTCGATGATGCCGCTCTTGGTCTCGACGCGAATACGCTTCTTCACCGTCAGGCGCTTGTCGATGACGAAGCGGGCGAAGCAGCGCGCGCCATTGCCGCACTGTTCCACTTCCGAACCGTCGGAATTGAAGATGCGGTAGCGGAAGTCAACATCCGGGTTGGTCGGGGCTTCGACGATCAGCAACTGGTCGAAACCGATGCCGGTGTGGCGGTCGCCCCACTGTTTGGCGTGCTTGGGCTGGATATGGGCGTGCTGGCTGACCAGGTCGAGGACCATGAAGTCGTTGCCGAGGCCGTGCATCTTGGTGAAGCGCAATAACATGGATGCGCCCTCACTGCGGCAGCAGGCTTTCGCCGGCGTAGAGGTCTTCGATTGTCTCGCGGCGGCGCACCTCGAAGGCTTGCTCACTGTCCACCAGCACCTCGGCGGCGCGGCCGCGGGTGTTGTAGTTGGAACTCATCACGAAACCGTAGGCGCCGGCGGAGCGTATCGCCAGCAGATCGCCCTCGGCCAGCACCAGATTGCGCTCGCGGGCGAGAAAATCGCCCGTTTCGCAGATCGGACCGACCAGGTCGTAGGTGCGCTCGATGCCGGCATGGGGCTGCACCGGTACCACGTCCATCCAGGCCTCGTAGAGCGCCGGGCGGATCAGGTCGTTCATGGCCGCGTCGATCACGGCGAAATCCTTGTGTTCAGTGTGCTTGAGGTATTCGACCTGGGTCAGCAGCACGCCGGCGTTGGCGACGATGGAGCGACCGGGTTCGAACAGCAGTTCCAGGTTGCGGCCCTGCAGGCGCTGGCGCACGGCCTGGATGTAGTCGCCGGGCTGCGGCGGCTGCTCATCGCGGTAGCGCACGCCGAGGCCGCCGCCGAGGTCCAGGTGACGAATGTTGATGCCACGCGCGCTGAGGCGGTCGATCAGTGTCAGCAGGCGGTCGAGGGCGTCGAGGAAGGGTTCCAGGCTGGTGAGCTGGGAGCCGATATGGCAGTCGACGCCGATCACATCGAGGTTCGGCAGGCTGGCGGCCTGGGTATAGACGGCTTCGGCTTCTTCGATGGAAATGCCGAACTTGTTTTCCTTCAGGCCCGTGGCGATGTACGGGTGGGTGCCGGCGTCCACGTCGGGGTTGACCCGCAGCGATACCGGAGCCTTCACCTCCATGGTGGCGGCCACGTTCTGCAGGCGTTCCAGCTCGTTGCGCGACTCGACGTTGAAGCAGTACACGCCGGCCTCCAGGGCGCGGCGCATGTCGTCACGGCTCTTGCCTACGCCGGAGAAGACAATGCGTCCAGGTGCGCCGCCGGCGGCCAGAACACGCTCCAACTCACCGCTGGAAACGATGTCGAAGCCCGCGCCGAGGCGCGCCAGCAGGTTCAACACGCCGAGGTTGGAGTTGGCCTTGACTGCATAGCACACCATGCCCGGCGTCCCGGCCAGCGCATCGGCATAGGCCATATAGCCGGCTTCGATGGCGGCGCGGGAATAGACATAGGTGGGCGTGCCGAAGCGAGCGGCGATGTCGGACAGCGCTACGCCTTCCGCGAACAGCTCGCCGTCGCGGTACGTGAAAGCGTCCATGACTGCTCCCCCGATCAGCGGATGTACACGTCTTTCTGGTGTTCTTTCGCTGCTTTTTCGTCGTCAGGCATGTAGAGCGGGCCTTTCTGGCCGCAGCCAGCCAGCAGGCAGGCAGCAGCGAGCAGGGCGACGAAGGGGGCGTGGAGTCGCTTCATGACGGAATCCTTGCAGAAAACGTGAATTGTTCCGGAGTATACCGACCCCCCGACGCCTTGCCTATTCGCCGGAAAACCCGTCCGGCGTGGCCTGCGGGCCTGTGCAGGGCTAGCATTGGCGGCTGGAAAAAGGAGATCCCATGGATAACGCCGCATCCCTTGCCGGCTCTGTCTCGGTTGCCTATTTACAGGGCCTGATGGCGCGGCTCGAGCCGCTCGGCGTGGCCCCTGTCGACCTGCTTGGCCATGTCCAGCTGACGCCCGCGATCCTCGCCCAACGTGACCAGCGCATTGCCGCCAGCGCCTACCTCGAGCTGCTCGGACATGCGGCACGGCTGTCCGGCGATCCGCACCTTGGGCTGCATCTGGGCGAGGCTGTGCGCCCCGGCCACTACGGTGTACTGGGCTTCCTGCTGATGAGTTGCGCCACGCTGGCCGACGCCCTGCACCGCCAGGCGCGCTACGCCGCCCTGGTGGGCAACCTGGGGCGGGTCGAGCTGGCCGACGAGCCACCCCGTGAGGGCCTGGAGCCCCAGGTGGCGCACAGTTGGGAGTCCATCCTGCCGCAGCAGCGTGCGCTGCTGGCCGAAGAGACCCTTGCCGGCTGGGTGACCTTCGGGCGCTGGATCACCGGACTGGATATCCCACCCACCGAGGTGCGCTTCCAGCATCAGGCGCCGGTGGACATCTCGGAGCACCAGCGGATCTTCCGCTGCCCGATACGCTTCGGTCAGACGGACAATGCCCTGGTCTTTCCCAAGCGCCTGCTGGCCACGCCGCTTGGCCAGGCCGACGCCGAGGTGCGCCGACTATTCGATGGCTATGCCGAGCGCCTTCTCGGTGAACTGCGCCAGGGCCATAGCGTGCTGGACCGCGCCCGCGAGATGCTGGCCGCCCAGCTGTCTGCCGCCGGGCCGGATCTGGAACGCCTGGCTGACGCGCTGACGCTGAGTCCGCGTACCCTGCAGCGCCGCCTGCGCGAGGCCGGGTTATCCTTTAGCCAACTGGTGGACGAGACGCGCCAGCAGCTGGTGCTGCACTATCTGCGCGATCCGACGCTGGAGCTGGCCGACATTGCCTTTCTGGTCGGTTTCAGTGAACCCGGCTCCCTGGGGCGCGCCTTCCGCCGCTGGACCGGGCAGAGTCTCGGCGAGTACCGTCGCCCTTCATCCCCTATGCCCTGAGGTAATCCCTGATGAGTTTGAGCGAAGCCCAATTCCACGACCTGGTCGATGAAGCCCAGGAGCGCGTGGAAGACGCATTCGATGACAGCGACCTGGACCTGGACCTGGAAAACAGCGCGGGTGTGCTCACCGTGCGCTTCGAGAACGGCAGCCAGGTGATCCTCAGCCGCCAGGAGCCTCTACGCCAACTCTGGGTGGCAGCACGTTCGGGGGGCTTCCACTTTGACTACGACCAGGCCAGCGGTCGCTGGATCTGCGACAGCAGCGACGAACCGCTGGGCGAGCTGCTCAGCCGCGTAACCCGCGAACAGGCGGGTGAAGACCTTGAGTTCGACGAACTCTGACCGCGCGCCCCTGGCTCGCCATCCGTCGCCGTGCATCCGACGCTGCTGTCTGGACGATACGGACGTCTGTGTAGGCTGCGGCCGAACCCTTGCGGAAATCTGCGAGTGGAACCAGGCCGGCGACCCGCGTCGCCGCGAAATCTGTGCCGCCGCCGAACTGAGACGGCGACCGATGCGCGGCTGACCGGCCGGTCTTGCCAATCGCGGGTGCCCTGACGTACTGTCGGGCTTCCGGGCAAGTCGTCCGGTTAGACAGAATCTGAAACCCCGCCTTCGGGCGGGGTTTCGCTTTTTTCGCTACCTGCATAAGGAGTCGCGCGTTCGCCATGAACACCCACCCGCCCATCACCATTACCCGTCTCGACCTGCAACGCCTGGAGCGCCTGCTCGACAGCCTGGAGGAGTTCGGCCCCGCCGCCGAGGCGCTGGAGCGCGAGTTGGCTCGCGCTCAGGTGGTTGGCCATGAGGAAGTTCCGCCGGGCGTCGTCACCATGAACTCCCGCGTGCATTGCCGCGAGGAAAGCAGTGGCAAGGACTATCACCTGACGCTGGTCTACCCGGAAGACGTGGGTGGCGAAGGCAAGGTCTCCATCCTCGCCCCGGTGGGCAGTGCGCTGCTCGGCTTGTCCGTCGGTCAGCACATCGATTGGCCGGTGCCCGGCGGCAAGACCCTCAAGCTGACCTTGCTGGAAGTCGAGTACCAGCCCGAAGCGGCCGGCGAGTACAGCCGCTGATCCTTCCAGCCGTAGGGGCGATTTCAATCGCCAGGCGGACCGACGGTTCGCTTCTTTTGATTCGATTGGGGCGGCTTTGCCGCCCTTGGCGAATGAATTCGCCCTTAGAGAGAAGGGGCCGCGATTCAACCGTCGCGCAGCGCCCGGTTCAACCGTTCTTCCAACTCCACCTTGTAGCGCAGGTAGTGGACGGTCTGCGCCTGACCCTTGCCAGGCACCCGCGACAGGTCGAGGTCGGTGATGTAGCACGGGTAGCGCTCAGGCGTACGGCGCTGGGCGAGGATGTGTCGGGCTACGGCGGCGAAAAGGCCGGTGCCGTACTCCAGTTCTGAGAATTCGCGGTGGTTGCAGTACAGGGTCACATGCACCAGGCCCTGTTCAGCCGGCTCGACGATGGCCTGCACGTCGTAGAAGGGGTGGCTGACCGCCGCTGAGGGCACCGGGCGTCGTTCCAGGTGGCGGCCTTGGCGAACCACTTCGTAATAAAGGATTTCCGGCACCAGCGCAGCGTGCGGACTGTCCAGTGGCAACAAGGCATTGCGTCGGTAGAGCAGCGACTGCAGGAAGCGGTGCAGTGGCGTCAGCAGGCTCTGCTCGTCACGGAAGGGCAGGCGTTGGCGCCAGAGAGCGTTGTGCTCGTCCAGCAGGCTGATCTCGGCACTGTCGCCCTCCCGGCGGTAGAACACCTGGATGCATTCCGGTCGGCCGATGGGCAGGATCACCGCGAGATCCTGATCTTCCAGGGCGTGGCGATCCAGTTGCAGAGGGCTGAAGCCCGGAAGGTCGCGCCCCAGGTGCTCCACCAGCCCCGGCAGGTCGACCAGGCTGGCGTGACTCACCTGGCCTGGCTCCAGTTGCAGTACGTGGAAGCGCTGCTGGATTTGCAGCAGGAAGCGCGGCACTCCGGCTGCGCCGAGCAACGCCTGGGCGTCGTCGAACAGTTCTTGTACCCGCTGGCCGATGGCCTGGGCCCGGTTGCGGCAGAAACAGCGTACCCGCAGGCCGGGGCGTGCGCTGCTGCTGGGCAGACTGTTGAGGTAGTCGCGCAGGCAAGCGAGCAGGGCGTCTGGACCCTCGAAGCGGTTGACCAGCATCTCGTTCCAGCTGTTCAAGGTCACTTGATCGATGGTCAACACCAGGTTTTCGCGCGCCCCGGAATAGCCCAGGGCATCAGTGCGCTCGGTGGTCAGGTGGAGGTTCTTCTGGCTGTGCTGTTTCAGGGGGTCGACGCCGATATTCACCAGCAACAGCACCTCGGTCGGCGCGCCGGCCCGTAACAAGGCGCTGTCGTCCACCTGTCCCAGAGGCTGGGGGAACGCCTGCTGCAGACTGGTCAGCAGGTTGGACAGTTCGTACTCGGTCAGATCGCTGCTCCCCGGGTGCAGGGAAACGCGGGTACTGGTGTCGATCACACCGTTGCGATGACACCAGGCGAGGAGCGGCATCAGTTCGCGGCTGCGTTTCAGCGGCGCGAAGTCCTGCCATTCCAGGGCATTCAGGCTGCCGGAAAATAGCGCCCACTGGGTTTCGCCCTCGGCATCCGGGCTGGTGCACTGCACCAGGGTGAGGGTGTCTTCGGCGATGTCCGGGGCGATCCCGGGGTTGATGAATTCCACCTTGCCCGCCTTGCGCTCGAAGGCAGCGTAGAGTCGCCGACCGAGTACCCCCAGGTCGCGACTGCTGAGCGTGCCACTGGCCTGTTCGCTGCGGGCGAACTGGGAGAGGAAGCGGTAGCTGTAGGTCAGCTCATTGACCAGGGCGCGGCGCTCGGCCAGCACCTGGCGTACTTTCCACTGGCTGCGGCTGTCGAGCATCGCCAACTGGCGTTGCTGCCAGTGCCATTCGGCGGTCAGGCGCTCCAGCAGCAGGCGCTGCCAGCTCTTGTTGCGGTTGCGTGGTGGCCGGCTGAGTTTTTTGTTCACCTTCAGGTAAAGGCAGCGGCGGATCAGCTCGAGGCGCTCGGTTTCGTTGCGCCCGCGCAGGTACTCCTCCAGGCGGCGGTAGACCACCATGTAGGGGTCCAGCTCGTCCAGGTCCAGGCGGTTGGCATAGACCGCTTCCTTGAAACGCAGGGACAGGCAGGCCACCTGCGGATGCTCGCTGGCGTAGACCTCGGTGAGCAGCAACTTGAGCACCGACTTGTAGGGTGATTCGATGCCCTTGAACAGCTGCCACATGCTGGCGCCGATGAACTCGCCGGGCGGAATGTGCGCCAGGTGCCCAAGGTCGAGAACTTCTTCGGCGCGGATGAAACGCTTGGACAGCAGGGTCTCGGTGTACTCGGTGTAGCGAGCCTCTTCGTACACCGGCACCAGCCACCAGAGCGGGGTGCGCCCGGCGAGCCAGATGGCGGTGCGATAGAACTCGTCGAGCAGCAAGTAGTGCTGGGTGGTGCCGCAGTCGTCGGAGGTCAGTCGTGCCTCGCGATCGCCCTGGGTGAAGCGGGCCGGGTCGATGAGAAAGAAGTGGGCTTCGGCACCCTGGCTGGCCGCCCATTCCTCCAGGGCGCTGCACTTGCGTTGCAGTTCGGCGGTGGCGGCGGCATCCATGTCCGGCGCGTGGCAGACCCAGATGTCCATGTCGCTCTGTTCGGCCTGGGCGATGGTCCCCAGGCTGCCCATCAGGAACAGGCCGTGGATCGGCGTTGGCTGCGGGGCGCGGCGCGGCTTGTAGGCGAAGGAGCGGGTGAGCCGCTGGACTTCGGCCAGCAGGTCGTCATCGGGCTCGTAGGCGGCGACCCCGGCCGGCGTGGTGCCGGAGACGTAGCCGGGCAGCAGCGGGTGGTTGACGTGGAACAGCAGTGGCAACAGCTTCAGGACCAGTTGCTGGCGCGTGGACAGCGCCTGCATGGCGCGATCCAGGCGGCCATTGTTGACCTTGAGGAAGCGGGCGCGCAGTTGCGCGAGGACCTTGCGGTCGATGCCGTCGTCGATGTCCGGGCGGATTTCCTGGGTGCGCGTCATGCTCTGCTCATGTCCCGATGCTGGCAGCCTGCCGTCAGCCTTCACTGCCGGCAGGCGTCCGCATTGTATCGCCCGTTATGTTGCCGACTTGAGCGGCAGCGGCTTCAGGCGGGCTGGGGCTGGAGAATGGTGCGCAGGGACTGGACGTGTTCGGCAGCATCCAGGCCGAGGCTGGTCAGGTAGCCGCCGTCGGGCTGGGTGATCAGGCCCTTCTGGTGCAATCGCATCACTGCGGCCTGGGCCTTGGGGTTGGCATTGTTGTGGACTTTCAGGCCTTCCTGGGTGTTATCCAGGTTGAACAGGGCCAGCAGTTCGAATTCGGCAATGAGTTCGGGGGTGAAGACCATGATCGCTCCTAGTTCTTGTTGTACCGCGGAGGCCGGCAATGGCCGGCCGGAATCTGGAGTCTATGGAGTGTAGAGAGGTCAGGCCTGATCTTCAGGCAGGTCCGGCAGTGCCCGCAAGGCCTTTTCGTACCATTCGGTGTCGAAGGCGCGGTCGGCCGCGAGCATGGCATCGATCTCGTGGGCCAGGACCAGCGCCATCAACTGGAGAATCTCCTCGCGCTCGTAGCCCACCAGGCTGAGCTTGTTGAAGGTGGCGCGGGCGGCGGGCGGTTCGCCGGCCTCGATCTGGTTCTCGATGGCCTGGGTCAGCGTGGCTTCGGCGAAGGCTTCTTCGCCGTCATCAATGTCGTCGGTCATTGCGATTTCCTGTCATCGAGACAACCGGGCGGCGCATGGGGCGCCACCCGGCAAGAGGGTCAGCGGGCGGCGAGCAGGGCTTTGCCGCGCACAACGGCGGCGCGTACCTGGTTCGGTGCAGTGCCGCCGATGTGGTCACGGGCGTTGACCGAGCCTTCCAGGGTCAGCACGGCGAAGACGTCGTCGCCGATCTGGTCGCTGAACCTGCGCAGCTCTTCGAGGCTCATCTCGGCCAGGTCCTTGCCGCTGTCCACGCCGTACTTCACCGCGTGGCCGACGATTTCGTGGCAGTCGCGGAAGGGCAGGCCCTTGCGCACCAGGTAGTCGGCGAGGTCTGTGGCGGTGGAGAAGCCGCGGCGGGCCGCTTCACGCATGATCTCGCGCTTGGGCTTGATCGCCGGAACCATGTCGGCGAAGGCGCGCAGGCTGTCGCGCAGCGTGTCGGCGGCATCGAACAGCGGTTCCTTGTCTTCCTGGTTGTCCTTGTTGTAGGCCAGCGGCTGGCCTTTCATCAGGGTCAGCAGGCCGGTGAGGGCGCCGAATACCCGGCCGGATTTACCACGCACCAGCTCCGGCACGTCGGGGTTCTTCTTCTGCGGCATGATCGAGGAGCCGGTGCAGAAGCGGTCGGGCAGGTCGATGAACTGGAACTGGGCGCTGGTCCAGAGCACCAGCTCTTCGGAGAAGCGCGACAGGTGCATCATCGCCAGGGACGCCGCGGCGCAGAATTCGATGGCGAAGTCGCGGTCGGACACGCCGTCCAGGGAGTTGCCGCCAACGGCGTCGAAGCCGAGCAACTGGCAGGTGATTTCGCGCTGGATCGGGTAGGTGGTACCGGCCAGGGCGGCGGAACCGAGCGGCATGCGGTTGACCCGCTTGCGGCAGTCCACCAGGCGCTCATGGTCGCGGCTGAGCATCTCGAACCAGGCCAGCAGGTGGTGGCCGAAGGTCACCGGCTGGGCGGTCTGCAGATGGGTGAAGCCCGGCATGATGGTGTCGGCTTCCGCTTCGGCCAGACCGAGCAGGCCCTGCTGCAGGCGGGTGATTTCGCCGAGGATGATGTCGATCTCGTCGCGCAGCCACAGGCGGATGTCGGTGGCGACCTGGTCGTTGCGCGAACGGCCGGTGTGCAACTTCTTGCCGGTGATGCCGATGCGGTCGGTCAGGCGCGCTTCGATGTTCATGTGCACGTCTTCCAGGTCCACGCGCCAGTCGAAGCTGCCGGCTTCGATTTCGCCCTGGATCTGCTTCAGGCCGTCGATGATGGTGTCGCGCTCTGTCTCGCTGAGTACGCCGACCTGTGCCAGCATGGTGGCATGGGCGATGGAACCCATGATGTCGTGGCGGTACAGGCGCTTGTCGAAGTCTACGGACGCGGTGAAACGGGCGACGAAGGCGTCGACGGGCTCGCTGAAGCGGCCACCCCAGGACTGGTTGGTCTTGTCGGTGCTCATGGGTTCACTCGGTGAGGATGGTGAAAGAAAGCCGATGGGCCGGAAAATACCGTCGATAATAACAGTGTTGCCGAAAAAACCGGCGCGGCCTGTCCGGTCGGGGACTGGGCAGTTTGCCGGAGCCTTTCACGGACGTGCCGTGGATTTGATGGTTCAGTACAGGCTTTTGCCCGGCGACCCCGATTTGTCGCCTGCCGGGCCATTGGGGATATGTCCGGGATGCCGAAGCGCCTGAAAAAGAAAGCGCGTTCCAGAACCGCCAACGACGATTTCTTTCTGCCGGAGCTGTGCCTGCCCGAAGCATTGCTCGGGCTGGTACTGCTGGCGGAACTTCTGGTGCTGGTGCTGGTGCTGGCCGAGCCCATGCTGCCCAGCTTCAACTGGGTGCGCCTGGCCCTGACCTCGCTCTTCGTGCAATGGATCGTCCTGCTCTCCGCGGCGCTGCTGTGCCAGCTGCGGCCGCTGCTGGCGCGTTTGCGCGCGGCGCTGGCCGGTGGCCTCTGTTGCGCCTTGGTGGTGGGCCTGACCCTGGCCGGCACCGCGGTGGCCGACTACTTCGATCTCGGCGGGCCGCTGCCGCGCGATGGCGAGGTCAACCTCTACCTGCGTCACGGGCTGATCAGCCTGATCATGTCGGCGTTGCTGCTGCGCTATTTCTACCTTCAGAGCCAGTGGCGCAAGCAGCAACAGGCGGAACTCAAGGCGCGTATCGAGTCCCTGCAGGCCCGCATCCGGCCGCACTTCCTGTTCAACAGCCTGAACAGCATCGCCAGCCTGGTGGTGATCGACCCGGACAAGGCCGAGCAGGCTGTGCTCGACCTCTCCGACATATTCCGTGCCAGTCTGGCCAAGCCCGGCACCCTGGTTGATTGGGGCGAGGAGCTGGAGTTGGCGAAACGATATCTCTCGATCGAGCAATATCGTCTCGGAGAACGGCTACAGTTGGATTGGCAGGTGAATGAAGTACCGGACGATCTACCCATCCCTCAGTTGACGCTGCAGCCCTTGCTGGAGAACGCCCTGATTCATGGCATCCAGCCGCGCATCGAAGGGGGGCTGGTACGGATCGAAGCGGATTATCGCGACGGTATGTTCCGCCTCTGCGTGAGCAACCCTTACGAAGAGGTCCAGGGGCAGTTGCCATCGCGTGGTACCCAGCAGGCTCTGCGCAATATCGACGCCCGCCTGACGGCACTTTTCGGGCCGCGGGCAAGTCTCAGCGTGGAGCGCCGTGACGGCCGCCACTTCACCTGTCTACGCTATCCTTGTGCGAGACTCACGCAGGAAGCCCGTGCGATATGAATGTCCTGATCGTCGACGATGAACCCCTTGCCCGCGAGCGCCTCAGCCGTCTGGTCGGCGACCTCGAGGGGTACCGTGTACTGGAGCCTGCCGCCAGCAATGGCGAGGAGGCACTTACCTTGATCGACAGCCTCAAGCCGGATGTCGTTCTGCTCGACATTCGCATGCCCGGCCTGGACGGGTTGCAAGTGGCCGCCAGGCTCTGTGAGAAGGAGGCACCGCCAGCGGTGATCTTCTGCACGGCACATGACGAGTTCGCCCTGGAGGCTTTCCAGGTCAGCGCCGTGGGCTACCTGGTCAAACCCGTGCGCTCCGAGTCGCTGGCCGAGGCGTTGAAAAAGGCCGAGCGACCAAACCGTGTGCAACTCGCTGCGCTGACCCGTCCTGCTGCGGTCAGCGGGAGCGGTCCCCGAAGTCACATTAGCGCCCGTACCCGGAAAGGAATCGAATTGATCCCGCTGGATCAGGTGATCTTCTTCATCGCCGACCACAAGTACGTGACCCTCCGTCACGAACACGGTGAAGTGCTGCTCGACGAGCCATTGAAGGCGCTGGAGGACGAATTCGGTGATCGCTTCGTGCGCATTCACCGCAACGCCCTGGTGGCGCGCGAGCGCATCGAGCGCTTGCAGCGCACCCCTCTGGGGCATTTCCAGCTCTATCTCAAGGGGATGAACGGGGAGGCCCTGACCGTCAGCCGCCGCCATGTCGCCGGTGTGCGGAAACTGATGAACAACCTCTGACCGGTTGCCGTCGAACAGATTGACGGCCGTCCGGCGTTCGCCCGCTGCGTTTCTTCGACAACCCGTGTCGCTGCGCGACAACCGCCCGCGCCCAGGCTGTTCGCGGGCCTGTTATGATTCCGGGTATCACCGTTTCCGGAAGTGAAAATGTCTCGCGAGATCCGCATTGCCACCCGCAAGAGTGCCTTGGCCCTGTGGCAGGCCGAATACGTCAAAGCCCGTCTCGAGGAGGCGCACCCTGGCCTCAAGGTCAGTCTGGTGCCCATGGTCAGCAAGGGTGACAAGCTGCTCGACGCGCCGTTGGCGAAAATCGGTGGCAAGGGCCTGTTCGTGAAGGAACTGGAAACCGCCCTGCTGGAGAACGAGGCCGACATCGCCGTGCACTCCATGAAGGACGTCCCCATGGATTTCCCCGAAGGTCTCGGCCTCTATTGCATCTGCGAGCGTGAAGATCCGCGCGACGCCTTCGTCTCCAACCGCTTCGACAGCCTCGACGTCCTGCCTACCGGCAGTGTGGTCGGCACCTCCAGCTTGCGTCGCCAGGCTCAACTGCTGGCCCGCCGGCCGGACCTGAAGATCCAGTTCCTGCGCGGCAACGTGAACACCCGCCTGGCCAAGCTGGATGCCGGCGAGTACGACGCCATCATCCTCGCTGCTGCCGGCCTGATCCGTCTCGGCTTCGAGGATCGCATCCGTTCCTCGATCAGTGTCGAAGACAGCCTGCCAGCCGGCGGCCAAGGTGCCGTTGGCATCGAGTGCCGGACCGCCGACAGCGAGATCCATGCGCTGCTGGCGCCGCTGCACCACCAGGACACCGCCCTGCGTGTCACCGCCGAGCGCGCCCTGAACAAACGCCTGAACGGCGGCTGCCAGGTGCCTATTGCCTGCTACGCCGTACTTGAAGGCGACCAGCTCTGGCTACGCGGACTGGTCGGCCAGCCCGATGGCGGCCAGCTGCTGCGCGCCGAAGCCCGCGCTGGTGCCGCCGATGCCGAGGCCCTGGGTGTGAAGGTCGCCGATGAACTGCTGGAACTGGGCGCCGAGGCTATCCTCAAGGCCGTCTACGGCGAGGCCGGTCACCCGTGACGGGCTGGCGGTTGCTGCTGACGCGCCCCCTTGAGGAGTGCGAAGCCCTGGCCGCGACTCTGGCGGAGCAGCAGGTCTTCAGCAGCAGCCTGCCGCTGCTGGCCATCGAACCTCTCGCGGAAACGCCCGAACAGCGCAGCGTCATCCTCGAACTCGACCGTTATTGCGCCGTGGTGGTGGTCAGCAAGCCTGCGGCACGTCTCGGCCTCGAGCGGCTCGACCGCTATTGGCCGCAACCGCCGGCGGACCAACACTGGTTCAGCGTCGGCGCAGCCACCGGCGCCTTGCTCCAGGACTACGGCCTGCCTACGGCCTGGCCGGAGGCAGGTGACGACAGCGAGGCCTTGCTGACGCTGCCGCAACTGGCCGAAGCGCTGTCCGTGCACGACCCCAGGGTGCTGATCATGCGCGGCGAAGGTGGCCGAGAATTCCTTGCCGAGCGCTTGCGCGGCCAAGGCGTCGCGGTCGACTATCTGGAACTCTACCGGCGCTGCCTGCCGGATTACCCGGCCGGCACCCTGGCGTCTCGTGTCGAGTCGGAACGCCTGAACGGCCTGGTGGTCAGCAGTGGCCAGGGGCTGGAGAACCTCCAGCGTCTGGCCGGGGACGCCTGGCCAGAGCTGGCCCGCCTGACCTTGTTCGTACCCAGCCCGCGGGTGGCTGAACAGGCTGCCGAGGCGGGCGCGAAGAATGTTGTGGACTGCCGTGGCGCCAGTGCCGAGGCCTTGTTGGCCGCGCTCAGGCAGTATCCGGCGCCGGCCCACTGATGCGAAGGATGGATACGTGAGCGAAGCAGAAGCCCCGAAACAAGAGCAACACACCGCAGCCGCCGAACCCGTCACCCCCAGCAGTGCTGCGCCTGCCCCTCGAGGCAATGGCCTGGCCCTGTTCGCCCTGCTGGTTGGCGCCGCCGGCATCGCCACAGGCGGCTGGGGCATCTGGCAGGTTCGAAATCTGGAAGCCCGCGACCAACAGCAGCTCAGCATGGTCGAAGACGCGCGTGGCCAGACCCGCGCCCTGGCCGAGCGCGATCAGCAACTCACCCAGCGCCTGGAAGAGCTGCCCAGCGCCGCCGAGCTGGATGAGCGTCGCCGCCTGCTGGTGGACCTGCAGGGCGACCAGCAGCAACTGCGCCAGCGCCTGGAAACCATCCTTGGCGCCAGCCGCAAGGACTGGCGCCTGGCCGAGGCCGAGCACCTGCTGCGCCTGGCCAGCCTGCGCCTGTCTGCATTGCAGGACATCTACAGCGCCACCGCACTGGTGCAGGCGGCCGACGACATCCTTCGCGAGCAGGATGACCCCGGAGCCTATGCTGCCCGCGAGCAGCTGGCGAAAAGCCTGGTCGCCCTGCGCAGTACCGCGCAGCCGGACCGCACCGGCCTGTTCCTGCAACTGGGTGCCCTGCGTGAACAGGCAGCCCAGCTCAATCCGCTGGTACCTGCTTTCGAGGACAAGGGTGGTGTGCTGCTGGACATGGCCGCCGAGGGCGATGGCCGCAGCCGCTGGTCCGAGTGGCTGGAAAAGCTCTCTCACTACTTCCGCATCCAGCTGAATGCCAGCCAGGACATCAAGCCGCTGCTCGCAGGTCAGAGTCTGTCGCAGGTCCGGCTTGCCCTGTCGCTGGCTCTGGAACAGGCGCAATGGGGCGCGCTGCACGGCCAGACCCAGGTCTACCAGCAGTCGTTGCGCCAAGCCCGTGAAGTGCTCAGCGGCCACTTCAACGAAGAGAACCCGGACAGTCGCGCCCTGCTGGCCCGACTCGACGAACTCGCAGGCAAGCCTGTGGAAGTGCAGGCGCCTGATCTCGCGCCGGCGCTGAGTGCGTTGCAGTCCTATCTGCAGCGTGTTCCTGGCGCTACTTCCGCCGAAACCGAGGAGCCGGGTGCTGCCGAGCCGGCCAAGGAGGCCGGCCAATGAAGCGCCTGTTCAAGGTCCTGCTGATCCTCCTGGTGATTGGTGCTGCCGCTACGCTCATTGGCATGGCGGTGGCCCAGCACAAAGGCTACGTGCTGGTGGCCTACAAGGGCTTCCGCTACGAATCCACCCTCTGGGCCACCCTGGCGCTGCTGGCGGTGCTCTGGTTGCTGTTCGCTGGCCTGCGATACCTGCTGCGGCTGGTGGCAGTGTCTGGTGGTGTGGTCAATCCCTGGTCGCGCCGCAATGCTCGGCGCCGGGCGCGTCTGGCTTCCGAGCAGGGCCTGCTGGATCTCGCCGAAGGCCGTTGGGCGCGCGCACTACGTCATCTCAAGCGTGCCGCCGAAGGCGATTCGCAGCCGCTGATCTATTACCTGGGCGCCGCTCGCGCCGCGCAGAAGATCGGCCAGACCGAAGAAGCCGAGCAACTGCTGGAGCGTGCCCTGGAGCGCCAGCCCCAGGCCGAGCTGGCCATCGCCCTGGCCCATGCCGAGTTGCAGCTGGACCGTGGTGACTCCGTTGCCGCACTGGAAACCCTCAAGGCCGTTTACGAGCGTCATCCGCGTCATCACCAGGTGCTGCGCCAACTGCTGCATCTGCATGAGGTGCGCGGCGACTGGTCCTCCCTTGTTGGCCTGCTGCCGACCTTGCGCAAAGAGAAGGCGCTGCCGGAAAGCCAACTGGCAGAGCTCGAGCTGCGTGCCTGGAGCGCGCGCCTGCACCAGGCTGGCGAGGAGGGGCAGAACGAAGGCGAAACCGCCCTGCAGCCCCTCACCCGGGCCTGGCAGCAGCTGACGTCCTCCCAACGCAATGAACCCCGCCTGGTGCTTGCCTTCGCCGAGCAACTGCGTCGGCTGGGAGCGGAGGAAGAGGCCGAGGAATCCGTGCGCAGCGCCATCAAGCGCGGCTACGATGATGCCCTGGTGCGACTTTACGGCCTGCTGAGAGGTCGCGATCCGGCCCGTCAGTTGCAGACGGCTGAAGGCTGGTTGAAGGAGCACCCGAGTGACGGGACCTTGCTCCTCTCCCTGGGCCGGCTGTGCTTGCGCAACCGCCTTTGGGGCAAGGCCAGGGAGTACTTCGAGAGCAGCCTGAGTTTCCGTCGTGATCCGGAAACCTGCGCGGAGCTGGCTCGCCTGCTGGCGCAGATGGGCGAGGTGGAGCGCAGCAACCAGCTCTTCCAGGAAGGGCTCGGCCTGCTCGACCAGCGCCTGCCGGCCTTGCCCTTGCCGGCCGAAAAGACCGCCTGATGCGAAAGGGCCCGGGAACCCCCCGGGCCTTTTTCATCGCGCCTCGCTCGGTTCAATTCCCCACATAGTCGATGCGATAGATCGCCCCGGCGTGGTCGTCGCTAACCAGCAGGGCGCCGTCCGGGGTAACCAGCACGTCCGCCGGGCGGCCCCAGACTTCCCCATCCTCCAGCCAACCCTCGGCGAACACGCTCTGGCGTTTCAGGCTGCCGTCGGGGTTAAGCTCAACCCGCTTGATCCGGTAGCCAATTTTCTCGCTGCGGTTCCAGGAGCCGTGTTCGGCGATGAACAGATTGTTGCGGTACTCCGCCGGGAACTGGCTGCCGGTGTAAAAGCGCAGGCCGAGTGGCGCCACATGAGGACCGAGCTTGGCCACGGGGGAGACGAATTTGCTGCAGGGGCGCTGGGAGAATTCCGGGTCAGGCACCTCGCCGGCATGGCAGAAGGGAAAACCGAAATGCTGGCCAGCCTTTTCCAGGCGGTTCAGCTCGCAGTCCGGCACATCGTCACCCATCAGGTCGCGGCCGTTGTCGCTGAACCAGAGCTCACCGGTCTGCGGATGCCAGTCGAAGCCCACTGTGTTGCGCACGCCGCGCGCCACCAGCTCCATGTCACTGCCATCGGCGTTCATGCGGTGGATGGCGGCGTAGAGGTCCGGATTCTCGTTGCAGACATTGCACGGTGCGCCCACCGGCACGTAAAGCTTGCCGTCAGGGCCGAAGGCGATGAACTTCCAGCCGTGGTGGGTTTCTCGCGGCAGGTCCGCGTAGACCACCTCCGGCTTGGGTGGTGCGTCCAGTCGCGACTCTATGTCGCGCAGACGCAGGATTCGGCTGACCGCCGAGACGTAAAGGTCGCCCTCCTTGTAGGCTACGCCGACCGGCAGCTGTAGGCCGCTGGCGACGGTGCGAACCTTGCCGCTGGAGGGCTCCAGTGCGTAGACCTTGCCCGCCGCATTGCTGCCGACGAATAAAGTCCCGCGTTCGCCCCAGACCATCTCCCGGGCATTGGCAACCTGATCGCTCAACAGCGTGATGCGAAAGCCTTCGGGCAGCCTGATGCGATCCAGAGGCAGGGCAGCAATCGCCAGCCCAGGCAGCAGCAGAAAGGTAAGCATCAGAAGCCGACACATGGCAGAGTTCTCCGGATAGACGACCTCCACCAGCCTAGACGGTCGCCTTGAAAGCCCAAGGTGCTTTCCACTACCGTATCGCCCTTTCCGATAACCCAACGGAGCCGCCATGTCCCTGGCAAGCCCGCGTTCGCTTTTCCTGCTCGCCTTCCTTGGCTGTGTCGCCGTCATGGGCGGTGCGCTTTATCTCGAACACGTCCTCGGTCTCGAGCCTTGCCCGCTGTGTATCGTCCAGCGAGTGTTCATCATCGCCTTTGGCGTCATCTGCCTGATCGCTGCACTGCATGGTCCAGAGCGCACCGGGCAGCGCGTCTACGCCGTACTGGCGTTGCTGTTCTCCGCAGGCGGCGCTGCTGCTGCCGGGCGCCAGATCTGGCTGCAGAGCGTGCCGGCGGACCAATTGCCTGCCTGCCTGCCGAGCTTCGACTACATGATCGAGGCGTGGCCCTTCCTCGATATCCTCAAAACCATGCTCCACGGTACTGCCGATTGCGCGGAAGTGACCTGGACCCTGTTCGGCATGAGCATCCCCGAGTGGAGCCTGCTGGCCTTTGCCGGCTGCGTGCTGTTCTCGCTCTACCAACTGCTGCGCCGCGCCTGACCGAATTGGGCGCATGACCTGTCATGCGCCCTTCGCTTGCTAGTTCCCGCCTGTTCTCCTGCGTTCTTTCCCTGCGCCAATCCCTCGCGCAGCGCTCAAGGCTCCGGCCAGACAAGCCGCGGCCTGCCAATTAAACGCTCGTATGAATTTTTTCCCGCCAGCGCCTTGCTGGTACTGCCCCGCGGGCATAATCTGGCCCGCACGCGCCGCCGGAATATTGCCGTTTTGGCGGTGTCTTCCCAGGATCTTGCACCGGTCGACAAAAAACCGTCTCGGAGCGGACGTATAACGGCATTACCGAATTAGGGAAGTGAGGTCGTCACCATGCTCGAAAGTTGCCAGAACGCTCAGGAACGTTGGGGTGGCGTGCACCAGCTGATCGACCGCTGGTTACAGGAACGCCAAGAGTTGGTTCGCGTCTACAGCTCGCTGAGCGACAAGCCCCAGGCCCCCAGCGCCAATGCAGAAGGGCTGCAAAGGTTTTGTGAGGTCCTGCTGGACTATGTTTCCGCAGGGCACTTCGAGGTCTACGAGCAACTGCTCAATGAGGCGAAAGCGTTTGGCGACCAACGCGGCCTCGACCTCGCCAAGCAAATCTATCCTCGCATCGAAGCCATCACCGAAGTTGCGCTGGCCTTCAACGACCGCTGCGACAACGGCGACTGCCGTGACCTCAGCTTGACGACCGAGTTAACGAATCTCGGGCAGCTGCTTCACGAACGCTTCGAGCTGGAAGACTGCCTGATCGAAGTGTTGCACAACGCCCACCAGGGGCAGGCCTCGCAACCGGCCTGACTGCACCCTGCTGGCGCTGGAATAGGGCCGGGGTACGCCCCGCAGGCCTTATTCCAGAGCCCTCCGGGCGTTGCACAGCTGTCGGCGCGAACAGGGTTCCCCGGCCTTGCATTGCCAGGTTCGGATCGCTCCAGCGGAACCCTGTACCGACACCTAGTCGCAAGGCCTGTGCGGGCGGAATTGCTTGGCCTCTGGCGACTCGCGAAACAGGCGACTAGTATGGGCCAAATAACGCCCGCCAGGAGGCATACCATGTCGGCCAAGAAGAAGCCCGTAAGCACCCCGCTGCACCTGCTGCATCAGCTTTCCAACAGCCTGCTCGAACACCTCGAAAAAGCCTGCGCCCAAGCCTCGGTCGACGCTGAAAAGTTGCTGACCAAGTTGGAGAAACAGCGCGGCAAGGCCCAGGAAAAACTGCATACCGCGCACACCAAGCTGCAAGACGCGGCCAAGGCCGGCAAAGCCAAGGCGCAAGCCAAGGCCAAGGACAGCATTGGCGAACTCGAAGCCTTGCTGGAGACCCTGAAGAATCGCCAGGCCGAAACCCGGACCTATATCGCCCAGCTCAAGCGCGACTCCCAGGAAAGCCTGAAGCTCGCCCAGGGCGTCGGCAAAGTACGTGAGGCTGCCACCAAGGCCCTGACCTCCCGCGAAGCCAAGCCTGCTGCCGCCAAGGCGGTCGCGAAGCCGGCTGCCAGGCCAGCGGCCAAACCCGCTGCCAAGGCAGTTGCTGCCAAGCCCGCGGCGAAACCAGTTGCTAAGGCTGCTGCGAAGCCGGTTGCAAGAGCTGCTGCCAAGCCTGTTGCGAAGCCGGCTACCAAGGTTGCCGCTGCGAAACCTGCTGCCAAGCCCGCGGCCAAACCCGTTGCCAAGGTTGCAGCCAAGCCGGTTGCAAAGGCCGCCGCTGCCAAACCTGCCGCAGCTAAACCTGCTGCCAAGGCTGCAGCCAAGCCTGCTGCGAAGCCAGTTGCGAAGGCCGCTGCTGCCAAGCCTGCCGCAGCCAAACCTGCGCCTAAAGCTGCGGCTAAACCGGCCGCGAAACCAGCTGCTAGAACTGCAGCCAAGCCGGCCGCGAAGCCCGCCGTTGCGGCGAAACCCGCAGCCGCCAAGCCTGTCGCCAAACCAGCTGCGACTGCTGCCAAGCCTGCAGCCGCTGCCAAACCCGCGGCGAAGAAGCCAGCGGCTAAACCGGCCGTGAAGAAAGCCGCTCCGGCCAAGCCCGCAGCAGCCAACCCCGCCGTAGCGCCGGCTGTCAAACCGGCTGCCGCTGCACCGGTCGCTCCGACTGTGCCGGCTGCCGCGCCGGTTGCCAGCGTGGCGCCGACCAGCAGCAACGGTGCTTCCCCGACCTCGCCGTCGAACTAAAGCGCCAGGGCCGCGACGCGCAGTAGATCGAGCGCGTCGCGGTCTGCTCCATCCAGCCCTGGGCAAATGCCCATAAGCCAAGGCTGAACCTGCTCCAACCCTCCTTCTGCCCAGCCATCGGTGGCGCCTTCCAGGCGCGCCAGCAGTTTGCGCTCGGCGTCCATCTCAAGCGCCTTGATCTGCTCTCGTAACCCGGCCAACGCCTGATCGTCCTGCGCTTGCGTCCGCCAATTCTGGCGGAGTTCACGTAAGGGTTTCACCACTTGTTCCTGCCAGGGCTCGCACACCTTGTTCAGGGCGTCCAGGCGTGAGGCGTCGAACGTTGCGCCGCGCCGTCCCAGCCAGCAGGCTGTGAGCAACAGGCAGACGTCGGCGCCAGCCTCCTGAAGACGCAGGCAGGCCTGCTCGACACCGGGCTCGGTGTAGAGGCGAAGGGCGAAAGTCCACAGGTCTGAAGTCATGGCGCTCCTCGGGCGATGGGGCGACGAAGCTGATAAACTCCGCCGCCATCATGATCCGACTGCAAAATCTCACTCTACAGCGAGGTCCGCAGCGCCTGCTAGAAGGCGCTGAAATGACCCTGCATGCCGGCCAGAAGGTCGGTCTCATCGGTGCCAACGGTGCCGGCAAATCCAGCCTGTTCGCCTTGCTGCGCGGTGAGCTGGGGCCGGATGCTGGTGATTGCCTGCTGCCCGCTGATTGGCGTATCGCCCACATGCGCCAGGAAGTGGACAACCTGGAGCGCCTGGCCGTGGACTACGTGCTCGACGGCGACCAGCACCTGCGCAAGGTACAGCGTGACCTTGCTGCCGCTGAGGCTGGCCACGACGGCACTGCCATTGCCCGCCTGCACATCGAGCTGGACAGCGCCGACGGCTATACGGCGGACGCCCGCGCGCGCAAGCTGTTGGCCGGCCTTGGTTTCACCTCGGAGCAAATGGACCGCCGCGTCGGCGACTTCTCCGGCGGCTGGCGGATGCGCCTCAACCTTGCCCAAGCGCTGATGTGCCCGTCCGAACTGTTGCTGCTCGACGAGCCCACCAACCACCTTGATCTCGACGCCATCCTCTGGCTCGAAGAGTGGCTCAAGGGTTACCCGGGCACCTTGCTGCTGATCTCCCATGACCGGGACTTCCTCGACGCGGTCGTCGACAACGTCGCGCATCTGGAGCAGCAGAAGCTGACCCTCTATCGCGGTGGCTACTCGGCCTTCGAGCGCACCCGCGCCGAGCGACTGGCGCAGCAGCAACAGGCCTACGAAAAGCAGCAGGCCCAGCGTGCGCACATGGAGAAGTACATCGCCCGCTTCAAGGCGCAGGCGACCAAGGCTCGTCAGGCACAGAGCCGGATCAAGGCGCTGGAACGCCTCGAAGAGCTGGCGCCCGCCCATGTGGATTCACCCTTCGACTTCAGCTTCCGCGAGGCCGACAAGATCTCCAGCCCGCTGCTGGATCTGTCCGAAGGCCGCTTGGGCTATGGCGACAAGGCCGTGCTCCAGCAGGTCAAATTGCAGCTGGCGCCGGGCGCTCGCATCGGCCTGTTGGGCCCCAACGGTGCCGGCAAGTCGACCCTGATCAAGACGCTTTCCGGCGACATCGAGCCCCTCGGCGGGCGCCTGGCACGCGGTGAGAACCTGGCCATCGGCTACTTCGCCCAGCACCAGTTGGATGCGCTCGACGCCAAGGCCAGCCCGCTGCTGCACCTGCAGCGTATCGCACCGAGCGAACGCGAACAGACCCTGCGCGACTTTCTCGGCGGCTTCGACTTCCGCGGTGATCGCTGCGACGAAGCGGTCCTCAATTTCTCGGGCGGCGAGAAGGCGCGTCTGGCCCTGGCGCTGATCGCCTGGCAGAAGCCGAACCTGCTGCTGCTCGACGAACCGACCAACCACCTCGACCTGGAAATGCGCCTCGCCCTGACCATGGCATTGCAGGATTTCGCGGGTGCCGTCCTGGTCGTGTCTCACGATCGTCACCTGCTCAAGAGCACCACCGACGAGTTCCTGCTGGTGGCCGATGGTCGCGTGCAGAGCTTCGATGGCGACCTCGACGACTATGCCCGCTGGCTGGTGGATTACCGCGCGCGCCAGACTCCCGTGACCAGTACACCGGTGAACCCGGACAAGACCGACAAGCGCGCCCAGCGCCAGGCCGCGGCCGCCCTGCGCCAGCAACTGGCGCCGCACAAGAAGGAAGCCGACAAGCTGGAGAAGGACCTGGGCAAGGTGCACGAGCAGTTGGCGGGCATCGAGGGACGCTTGGGCGATTCCGCCCTTTACGAGGCGGCACGCAAGGACGAACTGCGTGACCTGCTGGCCGAGCAGGCGCGCTTGAAGGCCCGCGAGGCCGAACTGGAAGAAGCCTGGCTCCTGGCCCTGGAAACCCTGGAGGATCTGCAGCGGCAACTGGAGGCCGCGGACTGATGGATGACCTGCAACTCCTGACCGCCTGGAGCGAGCCCCTGATCCGCGCAGCGCAGGTATTGCTGATCGTGCTGCTGGCCTGGCTGGTGCAGCGCATCGTCACCCGCGGCATCACCCGTCTCGGGCAAAGTTATCCCCAGCTGCCTTCCGAGCTGATGCTTCCCCTGCGTGGGCTCCTGCGCTGGATGATCCTCGGCAGTGCTTTCATGCTGGTGCTGGAGCGCTTCGGCGTGTCGGCCGAAGTGCTGTGGACCGCCTTGACCGGTTTTGCAGCCGTGGCCGCCGTGGCTTTCTTCGCCATCTGGAGCGTGCTCTCCAACATGTTCTGCGCGGTGCTGATCTTCTCCCTGGGGCCGTTTCGCCTGGGGGACAAGGTGGAGGTGATAGAAAGCGCTGACAAGCCGGGCGTGAAGGGCAGGGTGATCGCCATCAATCTCTTCTACACCACCCTCGAAGATCTCAGCGAAGACAGCCACGGCGCGCTGGTGCAGGTGCCCAACAGTCTGTTCTTCCAGAAGGCGGTGCGCCGCTGGCGCTGACGGTACTGGGCAGCGGTTGGACGAAGGGGTAGGCTCTGCGGCCTGCCTTTTTTCGTTTCCGAGGTATCTGCCATGGCGCTTCAGACCTGGCTCGCTTTCCTGGTCGCCTGCTGGGTGATCAGTCTGTCACCGGGTGCCGGTGCCATCGCCTCCATGTCCTCCGGCCTGCAATACGGCTTCCTGCGTGGCTACTGGAACGCGCTTGGCCTGCAGATCGGCCTGGCCCTGCAGATTGCCATCGTTGCCGCCGGCGTCGGCGCCATCCTCGCCACCTCCGCCCTGGCCTTCAGCCTGATCAAGTGGTTCGGCGTGATCTACCTGGTCTACCTCGCGGTGAAGCAGTGGAAAGCGCTGCCCAGCGACCTCAGCAACGATTCCGCCGAACGCCCCATCGGACGCCCGCTCACCTTGGTGCTGCGCGGTTTCCTGGTGAACTTCAGCAACCCCAAGGCGATTGTCTTCATGCTCGCCGTGCTGCCACAGTTCATCGACCCCCACGCGCCGTTGGTGGAGCAGTACCTGGTAATGGGCGTGACCATGATCACTGTCGACCTGATCGTCATGGCCGGCTACACCGGCCTCGCCGCCCGCGTCCTGCGTCTGCTGCGCACGCCGGGTCAACAGCGGGTGATGAACCGCAGCTTCGCCGCACTGTTCGTCGGCGCCGCAGCATTGCTGGCGACCGTGCGCCGGGCGCCAGTCTGAGCTGCGCATCTCCCGGCGAGCGGGCGCTCGCCGGGCGTCTTCCTGTCGGAAGTCTCTTTCCGTCGATCTGTCCCAAGGATTTTTAACTCTGTTGCAGGCCAGGAATGGCGGGGCCTGCAGCCGAAACCTGCGACAAACCACCGCAGCGGGTCAAGCTATCCGGGGTTGAGCTGAATCGTTAGGAAGGTAACAATTCCGCTCCCCATTCTCATTTGAGATTGACTCATGTTCCCGATTCCGAGATTGCTCAGCTGGCTCCTGATGCCGCTGATGGCGCTCTGCAGTTTCAGCCTGATGGCCGACCCGGCCGACGGCGCAGCCCAGGCACTGCACCTGCTCAGTTACATTGGTGCCGACTACCCCGCCACCGTGGTCGATGGCGAGGTCATCGACTCCGGTGAATACCGCGAACAGATCGAATTCCTCGGTGTGCTGCAGGGCCTGATCGTTGCCCTGCCGGCTCGTGAGGGCCAGAAGGACCTGGAACAGGGCGTCGCCAGCCTGCACCAGGCCATCGAAAGCAAGCAGGATGGCGCCGCCGTGGCCCGTCAGGCGCGCCAGTTGGCCACCCGGCTGGCGGCGACCTACGAGGTCAGCCAGGCTCCTCTCATCACCCCTGACCCCGCTCGTGGTGCACCACTTTATGCCCAGCATTGCAGCGTCTGCCACGGCGACAGCGGTGCCGGTGATGGCCCGGCGGGCCTGGGGCTGGAGCCGCCACCGGCCAATCTGCGCGATCAGGCGCGGATGGACCGGATGAGCCTCTACGACCTCTACAACACGCTCGGCCTGGGCGTTGAAGGCACCGATATGCCGGCCTTCATCGACCAACTGGATGATCGTCAGCGCTGGGATCTGGCCAGCTACATCGCCGGCTTCAGCGCCGATCCTTCGGTGAACGGTCAGGCCATTTCCCTTGGGGAGTTGGCAGGCCGCACGCCGGAGGAAGTCGGCGTCAGCCAGGGCGCTGCGGCCCAGGCGCTGTTCCGCGCCCAGCGGGCCCAGCCGCCGAACCAGCAGCGCGGGCCCAAGGAGCTGATCGGCCATACCCGCGCGACCCTGGAGCAGAGTCTCAAGGCCTACCGTGATGGCGATGCCGACCAGGCCTACGACCTTTCGGTCGCTGCCTACCTCGAAGGCTTCGAGTTGGTGGAGAGCTCCCTCGACAACCTCGATGCGGTGCAGCGCAAAACCACCGAGCGTGCGCTGATGGCTTACCGGCAGGCCCTGCAGGATCGCCAGTCCGTGGGGCAGGCGGCGCAGTTGCTGGAGCAGGCCAAGGCTGAGCTGGACAAGTCCGCGAACCTGCTGGGTAGCGATGGGTTGAGCAGCTCGCTGAGTTTTATCTCCAGCCTGCTGATCCTGTTGCGTGAGGGCCTGGAGGCGATCCTGGTGCTGGCGGCGATCCTCGCCTTCCTGCGCAAGACCGGCCAGGAGCATGCGGTACGCGGTGTCCACGTTGGTTGGGGGCTGGCCGTCGTTGCCGGCTTCGCGACCTGGGCAGTGGCGGCCTTCCTGATCGATGTCGGTGGTGCCCAGCGCGAGCTGATGGAAGGCTTCACCGCGCTGTTCGCCTGCGTGATGGTGCTCTGGCTCGGTGTGTGGATGCACGACCGCCGCCATGCGGCTGCCTGGCAGAGCTATATCAAGGAACACCTGCTGAGCAGCAGCGGCCGCTTCGGCTTCGCGACCCTGGCGTTCTTCTCGGTGTACCGCGAGCTGTTCGAAGTGATCCTGTTCTACGAAACCCTCTGGCTGCAGGCCGGCCCGGCCGGACACAGCATGGTGATCGCCGGTGCGCTGACTGCGCTGGTGCTGCTGGTGGGGCTGGCCTGGGTCATCCTGCGCGGCTCGGCGAAGCTGCCGCTGGGAACCTTCTTCATGGCCAACGCCATCTTGCTTTGTGCCCTGTCGGTGGTGTTCGCCGGCCATGGTGTGGCGGCGCTGCAGGAAGCCGGGGTGCTGGGCACTCGTCCGGTAGCCTTCTTCGAGTTCGACTGGCTGGGCATCCATCCGGACGCCTACACCTTGTCGGCGCAGGGGCTGGCGCTGTTGGCCATCGCGGCGCTCTATGGTCGCAGCTGGCTGCGCGAGCGCGACGTGGCCCAGGCCTGAATCCGGGGCGAGGGGTGTAAACTCTTCGCCCTTTTTCATTTCGGAAGGTGAAGCCAATGCGCGTCTGGATCGATGCCGATGCCTGCCCCCGGGCGGCCAAGGACCAGGTGATCAAGTTCGCCCTGAAGCGAAAGTTCGAGGTGGTGCTGGTGGCCGGGCAGAGCCAGGTGAAACCGGCCTTCGCCTGCGTGCAGCTGGTGGTGGTACCCAGCGGACCGGATGCCGCCGATGACTACCTGGTGGAGAACGCCGTACCTGGTGAGCTGGTGATCTGCAGCGACGTCCCCCTGGCCGATCGCCTGGTGAAGAAAGGCGTGGTTGCTCTCGACCCGCGCGGTCGCGAGTTCGACGAGCGCAACATGGGCGAGCGCCTGGCAGTGCGTAACCTGCTTACCGACTTGCGCGACCAGGGCCAGATGGGCGGTGGCCAAGCCGCCTATGGTGAGAAAGAGCGGCAGGCCTTCGCCAACACCCTGGACCGCTTGCTGACGAAACTGAGCCGAGGCTGATGTGGAGGGCACGCCTGCGGCCTGCTTGGCGAATGAATTCGCTATGTCTGCGTTAGCTGTTGCTAGAGATTGACCCTTGGGCCAAGAGCCTTGTAGGAGCTGGCTTGCCAGCGAAACGGGGCCATTCGCTGGCAAGCCAGCTCCTACGGGCGATGCAGGTACTTGCAACACGTCATGCAGACATAGCCAATGAATTCACCGCTACAGGATGAGGCCGGTCACGATCTGCTCAGCCACAGAGATAGGTGCCGGTGCCCACCGCCACCAGCGTGCCGTCGTCGGCATGCAGTTCCGAGCGCACCACGGCCACCTTGTTGCCTGAGCGCAGCAGCACGGCGGTGGCGGTGAAGTGCTGGCCACGACCGGGGCGCAGGTAGTCGATACGCAGGTCGATGGTGCCGAGCTTGGATAGCCGCGCCATGCGTTCCGTTGTGGATAAGTGCTGGTGTCGTTCGAAGGCACCGATCAACGCCATGGCACCACCCACTACATCCAGCAGGCTGGAAATCACCCCGCCGTGGAGGATGCCGTGGACGAAGTTGCCGATCAGTTCGTCCTTCATCGGCAGGTGCATGACCACCTTCTCGGTGCTCATCTCGCCGAGCTGGATACCGAGCACACGGTTGAAGGGAATGCGTTCGAAGAAGCCAGCGACGGCCTGTTGCAGTTCAGGGGTGAGGGTGAAATCGGTCTGGCTCATGGCGCCTCCTGGATACATCGATGCTTCGACGCTGCCGCAGAAACGGCCGGGGTGCCAGAGGGGCGGCGGGAGAGGCGGGAGGATTGGCCGGATCGACACGGTGCGGGTGGCTGGCGCCACCCGCCCGGGGGACTTCAGTGGGCCAGTTCCAGCACCCGGTCCACCAGTTTGTAGATGCCGGCGGCGGCTTCGCTGATGGACTGCGCCAGCATGTAAGCCGGGGTGGTCACCAGCTTGCGCTTCTCGTCTTCGACGATTTCGCTGACCACGCAGTCCACGTGCTGGGCGCCCATTTCCGCCAGGGCAGCTGCAGTACCGGCGTCGTTGCCGATGGTGCAGCTCACGCCTTCGCCGTAGATCTTCGCCGCCAGTGCCGGAGCGATGCAGATCAGACCCACCGGTTTGCCCGCCTCGGCAAAACCTCGGGCGGCGGCCAGCACGTCGGGCTGGACGGTGCAGTTGGCGCCGCTGATGGCGAAGTCAGAAAGGTTTTTTGCTGCGCCGAAGCCACCGGGAACGATCAGGGCGTCGAAGTCGGCGGCATTCAGTTCACGCACGTCCTTGATCTCGCCACGGGCGATACGAGCCGATTCCACCAGCACGTTCCGGCTCTCCGGCATCTCGTCGCCGGTGGTGTGGTCGATCACATGGTGCTGTGCAATGTTCGGGGCGAAACACTGGACCTTGGCACCGCGCTGGTCCAGGCGCAGCAGGGTGACCACGCTCTCGTGGATCTCCGCACCGTCATAAACGCCACAGCCGGACAGGATCACGGCAACTTTCTTGGTCATGGACATCTCCAGGTCATTGGGCCGGCCCGAGGGTTTCGCGCAGGAACGCGAGCGCGCGTCGCTGGGCATCCTGGGCTGGGCCGGGTTGGTAGGTATTCAGGTCGCTGCGCTGGTCGAAGACGTGGTCGGCATCGCCGTACTGCACCAGTTCCAGACGTGCATCGTCCAGACTGTCGAGGGCCGAGAGGCACTGCTTGTGGTCGGTGATGTGGTCCTTGCCGCCGAGGAACATCAGCACCGGCGTGTTGTGTCCAAGGCCTGCACGCAGGTGGGCGGGGAAGCCGCAGTAGGGGTAGTAGGCGATCACGCCACGCACGCCGGCCAGCGCTCCTTTGCCTGTGGCAGGGAAGCCGTGGCCGGCACTGCCGTCATAGGAGAGGGCGTCGAGGATGGTCCAGCCGCCGTGGGAATAACCAAGCAGGGCCAGCTTGCTGCTGTCGATGGCCGGGTTTTTCCGTGCCAGTGCCAGGGCTGCGTATACGTCGATGGCGCGTTCGTTGCCCCACAGGCGCTTGCCGTCGCAAACCGGGCGCCAGTTCTCGATGCCGCGCGCGGCGTGACTGTCGACGAACATCACGGCGTAGCCGGCGGGCAGTAGCCAGGCGTTCACGTTGCGCACGAACAGGGGGCTCTGGCCACTGCAGCCGTGGAACACCAGCACGGTGGGAAAGGGGCCGCTGCCTTCCGGTGTGAACAGATCCAGGTGAGGTGCCAGGCGCTGTTCCGTCGCAGGCAGGTCGGCGGTTTGCGGCAGCAGGGCATCGCGATAGGGATAGAGTCCGAGCAGGGCCGCGCAGGCCAGGAGAAGCAGGACTATCAGGGCGGGTTTCAGGAGTTTGCGCATGCTGTCGTCATATGCCGCTTGGGTTGGCACGCCATGCCGAGGGGGCGGGGCGGCTGCGGGAGTAGCATCCCGGGTACTGAACGAAAGTTGCCTGTGCTTGGCGAGCTTTCGTCCAGACCCTGACGAGCAATCCTAGCAGGCCGGGGAATAGGGTCGCGAGCGCTGCGCCACTCCTCTTTGCCGCCTGTGGGTCACCGGACAAGAACGACGATAAGGCTGCCCCATGAATTACGTCCTCTATGCAGTGCCCTTCTTCTTCCTGCTGATCGGTATCGAACTGATCGCCGACCGCTGGCGCGGAATGAACAACTACCGTACCGCTGACGCCTTGAACAGCCTGAGCGCTGGCGTGTTGTCCACTACCAGCGGGCTGCTGACCAAGGTGGTGGGGGTGCTGACCTATTCGTTCGCCTGGGAGCACCTGGCGCTGTTCGAGCTGTCGGCGTCGAACCTCTGGGTATGGCTGCTGGCCTTCGTCTTCTACGACTTCTGCTACTACTGGAATCACCGTTTGGGTCATGAGCGCAACGTGCTCTGGGCGGCTCACTCAGTGCATCACCAGAGCGAGGAGTACAACCTCTCCACCGCCCTGCGCCAGACCAGCACGGGGTTTCTTTTCGGCTGGATCTTTTACCTGCCCATGGCCCTCGCCGGCGTGCCGCCCCTGGTGTTCCTCACCGTGGGCGCGATGAACCTGCTGTACCAGTTCTGGGTGCACACGCGCCACGTGCCCAAGCTGGGCGGGTTCGAGTGGATCTTCATCACGCCGTCCAACCACCGCGTCCATCATGCGCAGAACCCGGTCTACATGGATCGCAACTACGGCGGCGTGTTCATTCTCTGGGACCGGTTGTTCGGCACCTTCCAGGAGGAGCGTGACGAGGAACCGGTGATCTTCGGTGTGACTACGCCGCTGGCGAGCTGGAACCCGATCTGGGCCAACCTGCAGTTCTATGTGCAGCTCTGGCGCGACGCGGTGCGCACCGAATCCGGGTGGGACAAGCTGCGCATCTGGTTCATGCGCACCGGCTGGCGTCCGGCGGACGTCGCTGAACGTTATCCACAGGCCAAGCCCGACCTGTCACGCTTCACCAAGTTCGAGGTGCCCCTGGGCTTGGGGCAGAAGTGGTACGCCGGGCTGCAGTTCACCCTCTACGTCGTGGCCGGCACCTGGTTGCTGGGCACTGGTAGCGAGGTTTCGCTGGCCGGGCTCTGGCTGGCCTGGTCCTGGATGGCCTTTGGGCTTTATGTGATCGGCAGCTGGCTGGAGAATCGCCCTTGGGCGCGCTGGCTGGAGTTGGTGCGGCTGGCAGTCAACTGGCCGACCCTCTGGGCTGGCGCGACGCTGGGGCTGCTGCCGCTCGGGGCGATGGGGTGGGGAATGCTGGCGCTTTACAGTCTGATCAGTCTGGTCGCACTGTTCGGCCTGCCGCGCCGCGAGGCAGCGCTGGCGGTCTGAATCAGTTGTCCTTGCCGTTGTTGCGCAGGCGGCGTCTCAGCCAGAGCAGACCGCCAAGGGCGAGCAGGCCGCCGAGGACCATCAGCTCGTAGCGTTTGAGGTTGCCCAGCATGCCTTCGAGCACGGAACCGAAGTGGAAGGCGGCAAAACCCAGGGCCAGGGCCCAGACCAGCGCACCGATGCCATTTAGGATCAGGTAGCGCAGCGGCGGGTAGCCGGACAGGCCGATGGCCACTGGCATCACGGTGCGCAGTCCGTAGACGAAGCGGAAGCTCAGGACCCAGATATCCGGGTGGCGGCGGATATGTGCCAGGGCGCGGTCGCCCATGGCCTGCCAGCGCGGCTTGCGGGCAAGGATCTGACGGCCCTTGTGGCGGCCCATGTAGTACCAGAGTTGGTCGCCGGCATAGCTGCCGAAGAACGCCGTGGCTACCACGGCGTTGATGTCCATGTAGCCCCGGAAGGCCAGAAAGCCGGCCAGGACCAGGATCGTCTCACCCTCGAAGAAGGTGCCGAGGAAGAGGGCGAAGTAGCCGAAATCCTGGAGAAATTGTTGCAGCATGGTTGGGGTGCGCAGCGAAATGAACGCGCAGCCTAACCGGGTTGGCGCCCCGGGAAAAGCTCCGACCCGCGCCGAATGCCATCAGATTGACCCCGGACAATGGCTACGGTCGCGCCGCCCGGCGCATTGCGCCGGTCGACGCGACCGTGGGTCGCTGTCGCGCGTTGTTACCATTCGTTCATAATCGGCGCTTATATTTGTCACACTGCGTCCGTTCCGGGCCCTGGAGTCTGCTGTGAGCTTTACCCCTGCCAATCGCCTGTTCCCTGCAACCCGCCTGCGCCGCAATCGTCGTGACGATTTCTCCCGCCGCCTGGTACGCGAGAACGTCCTGACCGTAGACGACCTGATCCTCCCCGTATTCGTGCTGGACGGTGAAAATCGCCGCGAAGCCGTGCCTTCGATGCCGGGCGTTGAGCGCCTGTCCATCGACCTACTGCTCAAGGAAGCCGAGGCTTGGGTCAAGCTGGGTATCCCGGCGCTGGCGCTGTTCCCGGTAACGCCGCTGGAGAAGAAATCCCTCGACGGCGCCGAGGCCTGGAACCCGAATGGCATTGCCCAGCGCGCCATCCGTGCCTTGCGCGACCGCTTCCCGGAACTCGGCGTGATCAGCGACGTGGCCCTGGACCCCTTCACCACCCACGGTCAGGACGGCATCCTCGACGAGAACGGCTACGTGCAGAACGATGTGACCGTCGATGCGCTGGTCAAGCAGGCGCTGTCCCATGCCGAAGCCGGCGCCCAGGTAGTGGCCCCCTCGGACATGATGGACGGCCGCATCCAGGCCATCCGCGAGGCCCTGGAACTGGCCGACTTCCCCAATGTGCGCATCATGGCCTACTCGGCCAAGTACGCCAGTGCCTACTACGGCCCCTTCCGTGATGCGGTCGGCTCCGCCGCCAACCTCGGCAAGGGCAACAAGGCCAGCTACCAGATGGACCCGGCCAACACCGACGAAGCCCTGCACGAAGTGGCCGCGGACCTGGCCGAAGGCGCCGACATGGTGATGGTCAAGCCCGGTATGCCCTACCTCGACATCGTTTGTCGGGTGAAGGATGAATTCCGCGTGCCGACTTTTGTCTATCAGGTCAGCGGCGAGTACGCGATGCACATGGCGGCGATCCAGAACGGCTGGCTGAGCGAGGCGGTCATCCTCGAATCCCTGGTGGCCTTCAAACGCGCCGGCGCCGATGGCATCCTCACCTATTTCGCCGTACGCGCCGCAGAAATGCTCAAGACGGGAGCTTGATCTCCCCCCAGGAACTGCAGATGAACACCGAAGGACTCAATCCCAGCGCTTTGCTCGAACCCCTGAAAGAGGCCACAGAGATTCCGGTGGCCCCGGAGGAGCCGGTCGCCGAGGCGGCACCTGCCCCAGCCCCGGCGCCCGCTCCGGCGCCATTGGTGGTGCCGAGCCTGGATGACAGCAGCCTGTACATCCACCGTGAGCTGTCTCAGTTGCAGTTCAACATCCGCGTGCTGGAGCAGGCGCTGGATGAGTCCTATCCATTGCTCGAACGTCTGAAGTTCCTGCTGATCTTCTCCAGTAACCTGGACGAGTTCTTCGAAATCCGCGTTGCGGGCCTGAAGAAGCAGATCACCTTCGCCCGCGAACAGGCTGGCGCCGATGGCCTGCTGCCGCACCAGGCGATGGCGCGCATCAGCGAGCTGGTGCACGATCAGGTGACCCGTCAGTACAGCATCCTCAACGACATCCTCTTGCCGGAGCTGGCCAAGCACCAGGTCAACTTCATCCGTCGCCGCTACTGGACCGCCAAGCTGAAGGCCTGGGTGCGCCGCTACTTCCGCGACGAGATCGCGCCGATCATCACCCCCATCGGCCTGGACCCGACGCACCCCTTCCCGCTGCTGGTGAACAAGAGCCTGAACTTCATCGTCGAGCTGGAAGGTGTCGACGCCTTCGGCCGCGATTCCGGCCTGGCGATCATCCCGGCGCCCCGCCTGCTGCCGCGGGTGATCCGTGTGCCCGAAGATATCGGTGGGCCGGGGGACAACTTCGTCTTCCTGTCCTCGATGATCCACGCCCATGCCGATGACCTGTTCCCCGGCATGAAGGTCAAGGGCTGCTACCAGTTCCGCCTGACCCGAAACGCCGATCTCTCGGTGGACACCGAAGACGTCGACGACCTTGCCCGCGCCCTGCGTGGCGAGCTGTTCTCGCGCCGCTACGGCGACGCGGTACGGCTGGAAGTCGCCGACACCTGTCCGAAGAACCTCTCGGACTACCTGCTCAAACAGTTCGGCCTGGCTGAGAGCGAGCTGTATCAGGTCAACGGTCCGGTGAACCTGACGCGCCTGTTCAGCATCACCGGCCTGGAAAGCCATCCGGAACTGCAGCACTCGACGTTCACCCCGGTGATCCCCAAGCTGCTGCAGAAGGCCGAGAACCTGTTCAGCGTGGTGGGCAAGCAGGACATCCTGCTGCTGCATCCCTTCGAATCCTTTACCCCGGTGGTGGATTTCCTGCGCCAGGCCGCCAAGGACCCCAATGTCCTGGCGATCAAGCAGACCCTCTACCGCGCCGGTGCCAACTCCGAGATCGTCGACTCCCTGGTGGAGGCGGCACGCAACGGCAAGGAAGTCACCGTGGTGATCGAATTGCGCGCGCGTTTCGACGAGGAGTCCAACCTGCAGCTGGCGAGCCGTCTGCAGCAGGCGGGGGCCGTGGTGATCTATGGCGTCGTTGGCTTCAAGACCCACGCCAAGATGATGCTGATCCTGCGCCGAGAGAACGGCGAGCTGCGCCGCTACGCGCACCTGGGGACCGGCAACTACCACGCGGGTAACGCGCGCCTGTATACCGACTACAGCATGCTGACCGCCGACGATGCGCTTTGCGAAGACTTGCACAAGCTGTTCAACCAGCTGATTGGCATGGGCAAGACCCTGCGCATGAAGAAGCTGCTGCACGCGCCCTTCACCCTGAAGAAGACGCTGCTCGACATGATCGCCCGTGAGGCTCTGCATGCCAGTGAAGGCAAGCCGGCGCACATCATGGTCAAGGTCAACGCGCTGACCGATCCCAAGGTCATCCGCGCGCTCTACAAGGCCAGCCAGAGCGGCGTGCGCATCGATTTGGTGGTGCGCGGCATGTGCTGCCTGCGCCCCGGTATTCCCGGTGTGTCGCACAACATCCAGGTGCGTTCGATCATTGGTCGCTTCCTCGAGCACAGCCGGATCTACTACTTCCTCAACGGTGGCGACGAGAAGATGTACCTCTCCAGCGCCGACTGGATGGAGCGCAACCTCGACATGCGCGTCGAGACCTGCTTCCCGGTGGAAGGCAAGAAGCTGCTGACTCGCGTGAAGAAGGAGCTGGAGGCTTACATCAGCGATAACACCCAGAGCTGGGTGTTGCAGCCGGATGGTCGCTACCTGCGCAACAGCCCGAGCGGCAACCAGAACTCGCGCAACGCCCAGGCAACGCTGCTGGACAAGCTGACCAACCCGCCGATCAGCGCCCGCTGAGTGCGGACATGAAAACGGGGCCTTCGGGCCCCGTTGTCATTGTCGAGTCTTGCAGGGTGGGGGCGTCTTTCATTCCACCCCCTGCTTGTTACCTCAGCTCACCTTCAGCGCGAAATCGATGCGCTTCAGCCACTCGGCTTCCTGCTCGAAATCCGCTTGCGTCAGCGGGTTGGCTTCCAGCCAGTCTTTCGGGAATTGCACTTCAAGGCTGTTGTCGGCGGCCTTGAGTTTCACTTCAGGCATGGCCGAGGTGCCCCGGATGTGGTGGAACAGAATGGCGAAGCGCAGCAGCACACAGAGGCGAAGCAGCTTCACGCCCTCCTCGCCGAATTCGGCGAACCTGTCCTTGGGAATGTTACGGCGGTGGCCGCGCACCAGCAGGGCCAGCATCAACTGGTCCTGGCGGGAGAAGCCGGGCAGGTCCGAGTGCTCGATCAGGTAGGCGCCGTGCTTGTGGTAGTGGTAGTGGGCGATGTCCATGCCGATCTCGTGGACCCGTGCTGCCCACAGCAGCAGGTCGCGGTGCCAGTCATCGTCCAGCCCCCAGCTGTCCGCGACCTTTTCCAGGGCCGCCAGCGCCTTGGCCTCGACCCGCGCGGCCTGCTCCAGGTCCACATGGCAGCGTTCCATCAGGGCGCTCAGGGTGCGCTCGCGGACGTCCTCGTGGTGGTGGCGGCCCAGCAAGTCGTAAAGCACACCTTCGCGCAGGGCACCTTCGGAATGGGTCATGCGTTTGAGTTCGAGCGCTTCGAAGATGGCTTCGGCAATCGCCAGGCCGGCCGGGAAGATGGGGCGGCGATCCGGCTTGATGCCGTCCAGGTCGATCTTCTCGACGTCGCCCAGCTTGAACAGCTTGCGCTTGAGCCAGGCCAGGCCTTCCGGGTTGATCTCGCCATTGCCCAGGCCCGCGGCCTGGATCGCCAGGCCCACCGCGCGGATGGTGCCGGAGGCGCCTACGGCTTCCTGCCAGCCGAGGCGGCGCAGGCTGTACTCGATGCCCATCAGCTCCAGGCGCGCTGCCGTGTAGGCCTGCGCATAGCGAGCCGGGGTGATCTTGCCGTCGCGGAAGTAGCGCTGGGTGTAGCTCACACAGCCCATCTGCAGGCTCTCCCGCAGCTGTGATTCGAAGCGCTGGCCGATGATGAATTCGGTGCTGCCGCCGCCGATGTCCGCCACCAGGCGGCGACCGGGGGTGTCCGGCAGAGTGTGGGAGACACCCAGGTAGATGAGTCGCGCTTCCTCGCGGCCGGAGATGACTTCCACCGGGTGTCCGAGGACTTCCTCGGCGCGGCGGATGAACTCGGCGCGGTTGTGCGCCTCGCGAAGGGCGTTGGTGCCAACGATGCGCACCGCACCCTCCGGCAGGCCGGCAATCATCTGGGCGAAGCGGCGCAAGCAATCGAGGCCACGCTGCATGGACTCCTCGCTGAGGTTGCGCGCTTCGTCCAGGCCTGCCGCCAGCTGCACCTTGTCGCCGAGCCGTTCCAGGATACGGATCTCACCGTGGTCGACCTTGGCCACCACCATGTGGAAGCTGTTCGAGCCGAGGTCGATGGCGGCGATCAGGGACGGGATTTCGACGGGCTTTTGCGGCATGGTTTCGGGTCTCGATGCTGAACCGCGCAATCCTGCCACGGTTGCCCGGTCGCGCCAATGCGAATAGCGGTACGTTGGTACCAGTCTGGCGTGAGCCGGCAGCGGTCGGTTGGGTGCGGTCTTCTGGCGAATAGCTGGCTGTGCAAACTATAGGTGGGATATGACAGTCGCGCGTCATAGGGCCAGTGGTCTGCTCAGGCAGCCCCGGATCGGCTGCCAGATTGACGCCGGCTCGCACATCTATCAGTTTTTCCCCGTAACACCATAGCGAAGCTCAATCGCCTTCGGCTTTCGGTCCCGGAAAAGCCGGGCTATGATGGCTCCACTTTTTTGCTTCCGAACCACGGAGATTCTTCCATGAGCGAATTCATCACCAACGTCACCGATGCCAGCTTCGAGCAAGACGTGCTCAAAGCCGAAGGCGCGGTGCTGGTCGACTACTGGGCCGAGTGGTGCGGTCCGTGCAAGATGATTGCCCCGGTCCTCGACGAAATCTCCAAGGACTACCAGGGCAAACTGAAAGTCTGCAAGCTGAACATCGACGAGAACCAGGACACCCCGCCGAAGTACGGTGTGCGTGGCATCCCGACCCTGATGCTGTTCAAGAACGGCAACGTCGAAGCGACCAAGGTAGGTGCCCTGTCCAAGTCCCAGCTGGCTGCCTTCCTCGACGCCAACATCTGATTCGCGCGGCCACCAGCGCCGCCGAAGCCTCATCAGAAGCGTCCCGGAAAAGCCCCGCGCAAAGCGGGGCTTTTTCATTGGCCTGCACTAGACTCCCCGTTGCGCCGGTGTTACATTCGGACCGCTGCTCTTTCTCGCAGCCCTCCACGCCGTCGCCGACGCACTCCTATTCGAATAAGCACAGCGATCCTGTCGCCTTCTCAGCGGCGCGGCCTAAAAAGCTCAATGCTTTCCCTTCTCCATATCTATCTACGTCATTCCTATGAATCTGACCGAACTCAAGCAAAAGCCGATTGGCGAACTTCTGGAAATGTCCGACGCCATGGGCCTGGAGAACATGGCCCGTTCGCGCAAGCAGGACATCATTTTCGCCCTGCTGAAAAAGCACGCGAAGAGCGGCGAGGAGATCTCTGGTGACGGTGTGCTGGAGATACTCCAGGACGGCTTCGGCTTCCTGCGCTCCGCTGACTCTTCCTACCTGGCCGGCCCTGACGACATCTACGTCTCCCCGAGCCAGATCCGCCGCTTCAACCTGCGGACCGGCGACACCATAGTTGGCAAGATTCGTCCTCCGAAGGAAGGCGAGCGTTACTTCGCGTTGCTCAAGGTCGACTCGATCAACTACGACCGCCCCGAGAACGCCAAGAACAAAATCCTGTTCGAGAACCTCACGCCCCTGTTCCCCAATGAGCGCCTGAAGATGGAAGCCGGCAACGGCTCCACCGAGGACCTCACCGGCCGCGTGATCGATCTCTGCGCACCGATCGGCAAGGGCCAGCGTGGCCTGATCGTGGCGCCGCCGAAGGCGGGCAAGACCATCATGCTGCAGAACATCGCAGCCAACATTACCCGCAATAACCCCGAGTGCCACCTGATCGTCCTGCTGATCGACGAGCGCCCGGAAGAAGTGACCGAGATGCAGCGCACCGTGCGCGGCGAAGTGGTCGCCTCCACCTTCGACGAGCCGCCGACCCGCCACGTGCAGGTCGCCGAGATGGTGATCGAGAAGGCCAAGCGCCTGGTCGAGCACAAGAAGGACGTGGTCATCCTGCTGGACTCCATCACCCGTCTGGCACGTGCCTACAACACCGTGATTCCGAGCTCCGGCAAGGTACTCACCGGTGGTGTCGACGCCCATGCCCTGGAGAAGCCCAAGCGCTTCTTCGGTGCCGCACGCAACATCGAGGAGGGCGGCTCGCTGACCATCCTCGCCACTGCGCTGGTCGAAACCGGCTCGAAGATGGATGAAGTCATCTACGAAGAGTTCAAGGGCACCGGTAACATGGAACTGCCGTTGGACCGTCGCATCGCTGAGAAGCGTGTGTTCCCGGCCATCAACATCAACAAGTCCGGTACCCGCCGTGAAGAGTTGCTGACCGCCGATGACGAGCTGCAGCGCATGTGGATCCTGCGCAAGCTGCTGCACCCGATGGATGAGATCGCCGCCATCGAGTTCCTGCTCGACAAGCTGAAAGACACCAAGACCAACGACGAATTCTTCCTGTCGATGAAGCGCAAGTAAGTCTTGGATGTGCCGCAAGAGCCGGGGAAACCCGGCTTTTGCGTTTCTGTGCTGGCCCTTTGTCCTTCTGAATAACCCAGTTCGGCGCTAAACTTTGCGCCCCGACCTGCACGCCCCAAGAGGCTCAAGCATGCAGTATCGCGATCTGCGCGACTTTATTAGCGGCCTGGAACGGCGCGGCGAGCTCAAGCGCATCGTCACCCCGGTTTCGCCCGTGCTGGAAATGACCGAAATCTGCGACCGCACCCTGCGCAAGCAAGGTCCGGCGCTGCTCTTCGAGAAACCCACCGGCTTCGACATCCCGGTGCTCGGCAACCTCTTCGGCACCCCCGGACGCGTGGCATTGGGGATGGGTGCCGAGGACGTCGGCGAGCTGCGGGAGATCGGCAAGCTGCTGGCCTTCCTCAAGGAGCCCGAGCCGCCCAAGGGCCTGAAGGACGCCTGGTCCAAGCTACCGATCTTCAAGAAGGTCATTGCCATGGCGCCCAAGGTGCTGAAGGACGGCCCCTGCCAGGAAGTGGTGGAGGAGGGCGATGATGTCGACCTCACCCGGCTGCCGGTGCAGACTTGCTGGCCTGGCGATGTCGCTCCGCTGATCACCTGGGGCCTGACCGTCACCCGTGGCCCGAACAAGGAGCGGCAGAACCTCGGCATCTATCGCCAGCAGGTAATCGGCCGCAACAAGGTCATCATGCGCTGGCTGAGCCATCGTGGCGGTGCCTTGGATTACCGCGAGTGGTGCGCCAAGCATCCAGGCCAGCCGTTCCCGGTGGCCGTCGCCCTGGGCGCTGATCCGGCGACCATCCTCGGTGCCGTTACCCCGGTGCCGGATTCTCTCTCCGAATACGCTTTCGCCGGCCTGCTGCGGGACAATCGCACCGAGCTGGTGAAGTGCCGTGGCAATGACCTGCAGGTGCCGGCCAGCGCCGAAATTGTTCTCGAAGGGGTGATCCATCCCGGCGAGATGGCCGATGAAGGTCCCTATGGTGACCACACCGGCTACTACAACGAAGTGGACAGCTTCCCGGTATTCACGGTGGAGCGCATCACTCGCCGCCAGAAACCGATTTACCACAGCACCTACACCGGACGGCCGCCGGATGAGCCGGCCATCCTTGGCGTGGCGCTGAACGAAGTCTTCGTGCCGATCCTGCAGAAGCAGTTCCCCGAGATCGTCGACTTCTACCTGCCGCCGGAGGGCTGCTCCTACCGCATGGCGGTGGTGACCATGAAGAAGCAGTACCCAGGCCACGCCAAGCGCGTAATGCTGGGTGTCTGGTCGTTCCTGCGACAGTTCATGTACACCAAGTTCGTCATAGTCACCGACGACGACGTCAATGCGCGCGACTGGAACGACGTGATCTGGGCCATCACCACGCGCATGGATCCCAAACGCGACACGGTGATGATCGACAACACGCCGATCGACTACCTGGACTTCGCTTCGCCCATCTCCGGCCTCGGCTCGAAGATGGGCCTGGACGCCACCCACAAGTGGCCCGGCGAGACCAACCGCGAATGGGGTCGGGTTATCGTCCAGGACGAAGCGGTGAAGCGCCGCGTCGATGAGCTTTGGTCTTCTCTGGGAATCGATTGATGCGTGTCACCCTGCAACCTTCTGGCGCGGTCATCCAGACGGCTCCCAACGAGCGGATTCTGGATGCGGCGCGCCGTCTCGGCTACGAGTGCCCGCAAAGCTGCCGCAACGGCAACTGCCACGTGTGCGCGGCCCTGCTGGTGGAAGGGCGGGTGCGCCAGAACGGTGCCGAACTGAGTCAGGGCGAGCTCTTCACCTGTCTGGCTGAACCGATGGAAGACTGCGTGCTGCATTGGGACGGTGTGTTGGCCCCGGGCGAACTGCCGGTGCGCGCATTGAGCTGCCAGCTCAGCGAGTGTGTGGAAGTGGGCGGCGATGTCTGGCGCGTGCGCCTGCGTGCCCCGGCCGGAAAGCCGCCGCGTTACCACGCCGGGCAGTACTTGCTGATCGAGCGTGACGACGGTGAGTCATCGGCCTTTTCCATGGCCTCGGCGCCCAGCGCCGGGCGGGAGATCGAGCTGCATATCCTTGCGCGCGAGAGCAGCGCCAAGGCACTGCTCGCGCAACTGCAGCGTACCCGCATGGCCAAGGTCCGCATGCCCTTCGGCGATACCCACCTGGCGGAACTGCCTGACGGCCCTCTGGTGCTGATCGCTGCTGGCACCGGCATGGGCCAGATGCACAGCCTGATCGAACACTGCCGATCTGCAGGCTTCAGGCACCCGGTGCACCTGTACTGGGGGGTGCGTCAGTCGGAGGACTTCTATCAGTTGGCCCACTGGGACGACTGGCAGCGCCTGGACAACCTCTTCCTGCACAAAGTAGTCAGCGAACCGGCTGACTGGCAGGGTCGCTGCGGCCTGTTGCATGAAGCGGTGTGTGAGGACTTTCCTGACCTCAAGTCCCTGCGGGTCTACGCCAGCGGCTCGCCCGCCATGGTCTATGCGACCCTCGATGCCCTGGTGGCAGCCGGGATGGATGCCCACCAGATGCGTGCTGACGTGTTCGCCTATGCGCCGCGCCCCTGAACTCCGGACATGAAAAGACCGCCCTCGGGCGGCCTTGTGCGTTCCATAGGATGGGTATCGCTTCGTGTTCGATCAACCTATCCTGCCGGTCCATGCCTCAGCGCACTTCCACTACCACCTTGCCCACGGCCTGGCGCGTGGCCAGGGCATTGATGGCGTCGCTTGCGCGCTCCAGCGGGAAGGTCTGGGACACCAGCGGTTTCAGTTTGCCCTCGGCATACCAGGCGAACAGCTGCTGGAAGTTGGCCAGATTGTCCTGGGGCTGGCGTTGGGCGAAAGAACCCCAGAACACGCCCACCACTGAGGCACCCTTGAGCAGCGCGAGGTTGACTGGCAGCTCGGGGATGCGACCGCTGGCGAAGCCGACGACCAGCAGGCGGCCATTCCAGTTGATCGAGCGCACGGCGGCGTCGAACAGGTCACCGCCCACCGGGTCATAGATCACGTCGGCGCCCTGGCCGCCGGTGAGCTCCTTGACGCGGTCCTTCAGGTTTTCCTCGCTGTAGTTGATCAGCGCGTCGGCACCGGCGGCCTTGGCCACTTCCAGCTTCTCCGCACTGCTGGCCGCAGCAATTACCCGCGCGCCCATGGCCTTGCCGATTTCCACCGCCGCCAGGCCGACGCCGCCGGAGGCGCCAAGTACCAGCAGGGTTTCGCCGGGTTGCAGGTTGGCGCGCTGCTTGAGGGCATGCATCGAGGTGCCGTAGGTCATGCCGAAGGCGGCGGCGGAGTTGAAGTCGATGCCTTTGGGAATCGGCATCACATTGTAGGACGGCACCGCCACCTGTTCGGCAAAGCTGCCCCAGCCGGTCAGCGCCATCACCCGGTCGCCGGGCTTGAGGTGGCTGACCTTCTCGCCAACCGCCGCGACCACACCAGCTGCTTCGCCGCCCGGGGAGAAGGGGAAAGGTGGCTTGAACTGGTACTTGCCTTCGATGATCAGGGTGTCGGGGAAGTTGACCGCCGCGGCGTGTACGTCGATCAGGATCTCGTTCTTCTTGGGTTCGGGGCTGGCGACTTCCTCCAGCACCAGGGTGTCGGCGGGACCGAAGGCTTTGCACAAGACGGCTTTCATCGCGGAGCTCCTTGGCTTGGGGCGCTGGCCCCGGGCATGTGGCCTTGCAGTGTAGGTGGGGTGCCTGGAGGGTCAATCAGCATGGCTGCGCCTGATGGGCCTGCATAAACGAAGGTCTTGGGGCTGGCCGCACCTGTGGCTATGCTAGGCGCCATTCGTGCTGAGGATAATCCAGGTGAAAAGACTGACTGCAATGTTGCTGGCCCTGACCCTTCCGCTGCTGGCGGTCGCCAGTGAGGACGAGCCCAAGGAAGGAGAGACGCCCAAGGTTGCCTATGTTGATCTGGTGCCCTCCCTGGTCGGCAACTATGGTTCCGGGCCGCGCCTGAAGTATTACAAGGCGGATATTTCCCTGCGGGTCACCGGTCCTGAAGCCCAGGAAAAGGTCACTCGTCATGAGCCTCTGATTCGCAACCAACTGGTGATGCTTTTCTCCCAGCAGACCGACGAGACCCTGAACGCGTCCGACTCCAAGGAGAAGTTGCGCCAGGAAGCCCTCAAGCAGGTGCAGCAGGTGTTGCACAGCGAGGAAGGTCTGCCCTTGGTGGACGACCTGCTGTTCAACAACCTGATCATTCAGCCCTGACCCTTCTCCCACAAGCAGGTGCGGTTGCGTCCCTCGTGCTTGGCCCGGTAGAGCGCGGCGTCGCTGCGTGATACCAGGCTGTCGGGCTGGTCCTCGCGGGCTGGGTCGGAAATCGCGATACCGATACTCAACGTCAGGTACCCCTCCGGGCTGGCCGGGTGTTCGATGGCCAGTGCGGCCACTTGCGCCATTACCCGTTCTGCCACATGTCGCGCACCGTCTTCGGCGGTATTGGCGAGGATGATGGCGAACTCCTCGCCACCGTATCGGCAAGCCGCGTCGCCTTCGCGTTGCAGGCTCTGTTGCAGCGCCTGGGCCACTTGGCGCAGCGCGTCGTCGCCAGCCTGATGGCCGAGTCGGTCGTTGTATGCCTTGAAGTGATCCACATCCAGCATCAGCAAGGCCAGCGGTGCGCCAAGGCGACGCAGGCGGCGCCACTCGCCATTGAGCTGACGATCGAAGTATCGCCGGTTGAAGAGTCCGGTGAGGCCGTCCTGCTGGGATAGTCGCTGCAGACGCGCCTCCAGCTCGAGACGTTCGCGGTTGTCGCGGGACACGCCGATCAGATAGTCACGGCCATTCAGACTGACCATTTGTGCGCTGATCTCGGCTGCCTGGAGGCTGTCGTCGGCGCGGCGCATCTGCCGCTGGAAGATGCCGGAGTCGCCATCCCTGCGTGCCTGGCGCACCAGCTCCAGCCAGGTATGGAAGCCGGGCAGCAGTTGTTCCGGATCTTCCTTCAGCAGTTGTCGGAATGCCTCGGCGCTGTAGCCCAGGCCGGCATGGGTGGCCCGGTTCATGTGCAGGACCTCACGGTTGGCGAGGTCGAAAATGAACAGTCCATCCTCGCTGGAATCGGTCAGGTCGAGTACCAGTTGCAGGCGCTCGCGGCTTTCACGCAGATCCTGTTCGACGTGCTCACGCTGGCTGACCTCTTCATTCAGGCGCCGGTAACCGGCCTGCAGGGCGCTGGCGCGGCGGGCGTTTTCCAGCGCCAGGACCAGGGCGGCGACCAGCAGCAGGCTCGTGAGCAGGCTGGCGCCGAGAACCACCTGCGGGAGTGGCGACCTGAGTTGCTCCACCAACTTGGGGGTCGGAGAGAGTTGCAGGGAGAAGTTGCTGTTATTGAGCAGGTGCAGCGGCACGCGTTGGCTGAGGGACGGCAGGATTTCGGGCTGCTCCTGGTGATAGATGGAGCGGCCGGATTCCAATAGCAGGACGCTGAAGTCCTGGTTGTCGAGGTCGGCGAGGAGCTCATCCATCAAGGTCTCGACCCGAAATACGCCCTGGAGGAAACCGTCGAAGCTCCGATCACTCTGTTCGTCGCGGATGTAGAGCGGGGTATAGAGGACGAAGCCGCGCCCGCCCTGGACCAGGGCGAAGCTGTTGGACATCTGCGCCTCGCCACTGGCCTTGGCCTGCATGGCGAGGTTGAAGTTGGGATGGTTGCGGGTCAGGCGGAAGCCGATTGCGGCTTCATTGCCCTGCTCGGGGAGTACCCAGCGCATGCGCAGATCGGCCCCCATCCACTGGATCGACTGGTAGCCGGGGAAGTGCTCCAGGGCGAAGTTGGCTTCCAGGGTCCACTCGTCCCGCGGGATACGGCCTCGATGGTTCCACAAAAGGGCCATGCGACGCAGGCCCTCGACCTCATCGATCAGGTTGTTTTCCAGCTCGGTCGCGAGCGTTCGCGCCTGATAGCCCACGCGGTCACGGATGCGCTCCTGCTGGGCGTCTTCCAGTTGCTTCCAGAGCAACAGGCTGGTGCCGCACATCGCCAGGAAGAGCAGGGCGAGTGTCGTTCGGACCAGCCAGGCAGGATGAGAATGCGGCATGGATGCGCCCCGGAGGATTCCCCTCCCTCATAGCACAGGGCCATTCCTGACTCAACGCAGGGCCAGTACCCCGGACCATTCTTCCTCGGTCACCGGCATTACCGACAGACGGCTGCCCTTCTGCACCAGGGGCATGCCGGCGAGCACGGCCTGCTCACGCAGGGCGGCGAGTGGAATGACGTGGGGGAAGGCCTCGACGAATTCCACGTCCAGGGCGCTCCAGGGATTCTTCTCCGCGTTGGCCTTGGGGTCGTGATAGTGGCTTTGCGGGTCCAGGGCTGTGGGGTCCGGGTAGGTCTCGCCAGCAATCCGTGCAATACCGGCTATGCCTGGCTCGGGGCAACTGGAGTGATAGAAGAAGAACAGTTCGCCCGGGCGCATGGCGCGCATGAAGTTGCGTGCCTGGTAGTTGCGCACGCCATCCCAGCGTGCCTTGCCCAGGCGCTGCAGGTCGTGGATGGAGAGTTCGTCGGGTTCGGATTTCATCAGCCAGAAAGGCATGAACTTTGCTCCTGTACGTTCGTCCTTAATTGGGGTACTCAAGCTTGGGGTCTGGCCGACAGCCGGTTGGCGTCATAAATTGCGTGTTCGCTCACGTTGCCGGAGAATGCCGCGCTTTAAGCTGCTACCGCCGTTCGGTCCAATCAAAACAACAACTCGCCATCGGTCATCGCGCGAAGTTTGCCTGCAAGGGGGAGGCAATCGATGAAACGCAAGCCAGACATTCTCTGGGTATTGGTCATCATTTTTGGCCTGGGTGTGGTTACTACCGGTTACACCCAAAGCCTGTGGGAGCGCCAGAGCAGCGCACCCATCAATTTGACCCAGCAGCCCTGATTTCACGCTGATCGGCACCGCAAGGATCGTGGTGCCGTCGTCAGGTCCGTCAGTACCAGCCTCTATCCGTTACGGTTGCCTGCAGGGCCACGTCCCAGCGGGCCAGTTCCAACCTGTCCACCTTCTGACATTCGTGCGCCAGGCCCAGCAGGGCTGGTTTGCGCCATTGGCGTCGACGTGCCAGATAGGCCAGGCTGCGGTCGTAGAAACCGCCGCCCATTCCCAGACGCCCACCGTATTCATCGAAACCCACCAGGGGCAACATGACCAGATCCAGTGCCCAGACCTTGCGCTGCTGCGCCGGATTGGCACGTGGCTCGAGGATGCGGAAGCGGTTCTTCTGCAGCCTTTCTCCCGGCCGTAGACGCTGGAACACCATCTTTTCCCGTGGCCAGGCATTCAGTACCGGCAGGTAGGCCTGTTTGCCCCGGCGTTGGGCTTCGCGCAGCAACGGACGTGGGTCGATCTCGCCATTGGTGGGCAGATAGAGGGCGACATGTCGGGCGCGGCGGAACAGCGGGTTCTGCGCGAGCTGGCGATAGAGGGACTTTGCGGCGTGTTTTTGCTGGAGGGGGGTGAGTGCGCGGCGGGCCTGGCGAAGCAGGCGGCGCAGGCTCTGGCGGGAATGTGAACCGGCGCAGATCATGAAAAAAATAGACTCCCCGGTTGTGCCGCTGTCGGGTTAGCCCTTGAACCCGAAAGTTCAAGGTGGAGGCTGCAGGAGGCGTTAAGGCTTTCCGTCAGGCGGACATGCACACCGGCCTCAACTTGCAACCCCCGTGGTTGCATTTATCGGCTCAGGGACATCACCGACTGGCCAACACACCAGGGAGCTGGCGGCGAGTATACCCCAAGAACCGTTCAGGAAACTGCTGCGCGTCGGTCCGGCCGCGTCAAAAAACGCCAGAGAGCGTCAGTTTGTCGCGGCCGGGGGCTCAGGCCTGCTGGGTGTCCGGGTCAGCCGCCAGGGCGTGGTCGACACGCTCCAGCAGGTCGCGGACCCGCTCGCGGGTGGACGAGGCTTCCTGGTCCAGGCGCTGCTGCTTGTGCAGCAAGTCATGGGTGATGTTCAGGGCGGCCATCACGGCGACACGGTCGGCACCGATGACTTTCCCGCTGGAACGGATCTCGCGCATCTTGCCGTCCAGGTAGCGCGCGGCGCTTTCCAGGTTGGCGCGCTCGTCCGCAGGGCAGGCGATGCAGTATTCCTTATCGAGGATTTGGACGGTAACGGTGTTGGACTGGGTCATGAATCCTGCTCCAGGGCTTTCAGGCGCGAAATCATCGCTTCGACCTTTAGCCGGGCCATTTCGTTCTTTTCGATCAGATGAGCGCGTTCTTCGCGCCAGGCCTTCTCGCTGGCAAGCAGGAGCCGGTTCTGGGCCTTGAGCTGCTCGACACGCTGGATCAGCAGTTCCAGCTTGGCTGTCAGTGCATGCAGTTCGGCATCTTCCATGGGCTGTCTACTTGGTGGGGAGTGACCGGGACTATATAGGACCGACTCCGGGAAGGGTCAAACCCGCAAGCGCCGGCGCGATTGGTTGCACGCCTGCGGTCAGGGCCTGAGGACCGCAAGGCCAATGCTGCCTTCACGGCGCCAGGCTGCTAGGATACGAGGCCGTCATTCTAGTGATTGCGCCCTCTGGCGCCTAGCCACCCTTATGTCCAGTTCGAATTCTCCCTACAACGCTTTCGCCGCGCTCCTCGCCTCCACCGGTCAGCCGGTTTCCCCCGCCGAACTGCACGGCGTGTTGCTCGGTCGCAGCTGCGCCGGCGCCGGCTTCGACCCCGAGCCCTGGCTGGAGGATGCTGCCGAGCTGCTCGGTGGCGCCCCGCAGGACAACCTGCGCCAGGCCCTGATCGGCCTGCAGGAAATGGTCAAGAGCGAGCTGACCGGCACCGAAATGGCCGTGGTGCTTCTGCTGCCCAGCGACGATGCGCCGCTGGCCGAACGTGCTGCCGCCCTTGGCCAGTGGTGCCAGGGCTTCCTCGGCGGCTTCGGCCTGACCGCCCGTGAAGGCGCGTTGTCCGGCGAAGCCGTCGAAGTGCTCCAGGACCTCGCCTCGATCGCCCAGGTGCAGAGTGCCCTGGAAGACTCCGACGACGGCGAGAGCGACTATATGGAAGTGATGGAGTACCTGCGCGTCGCGCCCCTGCTGCTCTTCGCAGAATGCGCCAAGCCTGCCGCGCCGGCCGCCAAACCCTCGTTGCATTGACTCGAGCGGCGGGCCGTCTGCCCGCCCTGAAGGAGCGCGCATGACCCGTATCCCCAAGGCAGAATATGCCCGCCGCCGCAAGGCGCTGATGGCGCAGATGGAAGCCAACAGCATTGCCATCCTGCCCGCCGCGCCCGTGCATATTCGCAACCGCGATGTCGAGCACGTCTACCGTCAGGACAGCGACTTCCAGTACCTCAGCGGGTTTCCCGAGCCGGAAGCCGTGCTGGTGCTGATTCCCGGCCGCGAACATGGCGAGTACGTGCTGTTCTGCCGCGAGCGCGATCCGGAACGTGAACTCTGGGACGGCCTGCGCGCCGGCCAGGATGGCGCCATCCGGGACTTCGGCGCCGATGATGCCTTCCCCATCGGTGACATCGACGACATCCTTCCCGGCCTGATCGAAGGGCGCAGCCGCGTCTACTACTCCATCGGCACCAATACCGAGTTCGACCAGCACCTGATGGAGTGGGTCAACACCATCCGCTCCAAGGCCCGCCAGGGCGCACAACCGCCCAAGGAATTCGTCGCCCTCGACCATCTGCTGCACGACATGCGCCTGTACAAGTCGGCGGCTGAAGTGAAGGTCATGCGCGAGGCCGCCGAGGTCTCCGCGCGCGCGCACGTGCGCGCGATGCAGGCCGCCCGGGCCGGGCTCTACGAGTACCATCTGGAAGCCGAACTGGAATACGAGTTCCGCAGGGGCGGAGCGAAGATGCCGGCCTACGGCTCCATCGTCGCCGCTGGCAAGAACGCCTGCATCCTGCATTACCGCGAGAACGACGCACCGCTGAAGGATGGCGACCTGGTACTGATCGACGCCGCCTGCGAGCTGGACTGCTACGCCAGCGACATCACCCGCACCTTCCCGGTCAGTGGCCGCTTCAGCCCCGAGCAGAAGGCCATCTATGAGCTGGTGTTGAAATCCCAGGAAGCCGCCTTCCTCGAAATCGCCCCCGGCAAACACTGGAACGAAGCCCACGAGGCGACCGTGCGGGTCATCACCGCCGGTCTGGTTGAGCTCGGCCTGCTCAAGGGCGATGTCGACGAACTGATCGCCTCCGAAGCCTACAAGGCCTTCTACATGCACCGTGCCGGCCACTGGCTGGGCATGGACGTGCATGACGTCGGCGAATACAAGGTCGGCGGTGAGTGGCGCGTGCTGGAGCCGGGCATGGCGATGACCGTCGAGCCCGGCATCTACATCGGCGCCGACAATCAGGACGTGCCGAAGAAGTGGCGCGGCATCGGCGTGCGGATCGAGGATGACGTGGTCGTCACCAAGCAGGGTTGCGAGATCCTTACGGGTGGCGTGCCCAAGACGGTCGACGAAATCGAGGCGCTGATGGCTGCTGCGCGCACCCAGGCCGCCTGATATGCATCACTGCCAAGTCGCGATCATCGGCGGTGGCCTGGTTGGCGCCAGCCTCGCCCTGGCGCTGCAGGAAGGTGCCCGCGCACGGGGCTGGAAAATCGTCCTGATCGAACCTTTCGCCCCCGGTAACAGCTTCCAGCCCAGCTACGATGCTCGGTCGTCCGCACTGTCTTTCGGCAGCCGGCAGGTCTACGAGCGCCTCGGCCTCTGGCAGGCCATCGCCCAGCGCGCCGAGCCCATCCTGCAAATCCACGTGTCCGATCGCGGACGTTTCGGTGCCGCGCGCCTGGCTGCCCTTGAAGAAGGCGTGCCGGCCCTGGGCTACGTGGTGGAGAACGCCTGGCTCGGCCAGTGCCTCTGGCAGGCCCTGGACGAGGAGGTGGTGACCTGGCACTGCCCGGCCGAAGTGGTCGGCATGCAGGCGCTGGAGGGTGGCTACCGCCTGACCTTGAACGACGAAACCCAGCTCGACTGTGACCTTGCGGTGCTGGCCGACGGTGGTCGCTCCGGGCTGCGCGAACAGTTGGGCATCGGCGTGCGGCGTATTCCCTACCGGCAAACGGCGTTGATCGCCAACGTCAGCCCGCTGGAAGCCCATCGCGGCCAGGCCTTCGAGCGCTTCACCGATGATGGCCCGATGGCCTTGTTGCCGCTGCCGGAAAACCGCTGCGCGCTGATCTGGAGCCGTCCGGGGGATGGCGCTGAGCGCCTCGCCCGGCTGGACGAGCGGCGTTTCCTCGACGAGCTGCAAGAGACCTTCGGCTACCGTTTGGGGGCTTTCCAGCAGGTGGGCGCGCGGCACCTCTACCCGCTCGAACTGGTGGAAGCCGAGGAACAAGTGCGCTCCAGCCTGGTGGTACTGGGCAATGCTGCCCACAGCCTGCACCCCATCGCCGGGCAGGGTTACAACCTGTCCCTGCGCGACGCCCAAGCCCTGGCCGAGGCGCTGCTGACCAGCGAACAGCCGCTGGGTGATATCGCCACCCTGCAGGGTTACCTGCAGCGCCAGCGCCTCGACCAGAACCTCACGGTAGGCTTCTCCGACCAGGTGACGCGCCTCTTCTCCAATGCCGAGCCGCTACTGGCCGCCGGACGCAACCTGGGCCTGCTCGGCCTCGACCTGCTGCCGCCGGCCAAGCGCTGGTTCGCCCGCCAGGCCATGGGCCTGGGCACCCGCCCGGACTGATCGGGCGTGCCTCATTCGTACACACAGGGAGCCTCAAGGCCTGATATGGAACTGCGCGCGGATCTGATCATTGTTGGCGCCGGCATGGTCGGCAGTGCCCTGGCCCTGGCGCTGAAAGACAGCGGCCTGGACATCCTGCTGATCGACGGCAGCCCGCTCAGCGTCAAACCCTTCGACGCGAGTTCGGCTTTCGAGCCGCGGGTCAGCGCGCTGTCCGCCGCCAGTCAGCGCATCCTCCTGCGTTTGGGCGCCTGGCCGGGCGTCATGGCGCGGCGCAGCAGCCCTTATTCCGAAATGCATGTCTGGGATGGTTCCGGCACTGGGCAGATCCACTTCTCGGCCGCCAGCGTGCATGCCGAGGTGCTTGGCCACATCGTCGAAAACCGCGTGGTCCAGGATGCCCTGATGGAGCCGCTGCACGACAGCGGCATCGGCCTGATGCCCGGTGCGCGCCTGGAGCGCCTGCGACGTTCCGGCGACGACTGGCTGCTGACCCTGGTGGATGGCCGCGAACTGCGCGCCCCGCTGGTGGTGGCCGCCGATGGTGCCAACTCCGCGGTACGCCGCCTGGCCGGCTGCGCAACGCGCGAGTGGGATTACCTGCATCACGCCATCGTCACCAGCGTGCGTTGTGCCGAACCGCACCAGCGCACCGCCTGGCAGCGCTTCACCGACGACGGCCCGCTGGCGTTCCTGCCGCTGGAGCGGGAAGGCGAGCACTGGTGCTCCATTGTCTGGTCGGTGACCCCCGCCGAGGCTGAGCGCCTGATGGCACTGGACGATGCCGGTTTCTGTCGCGAACTCGGCCGTGCCTTCGAATGGCGCCTGGGCGAGGTGCTCGGCGCCGACCCGCGCCTGTGCATCCCGCTGCGCCAGCGCCACGCCAAGCGCTATGTGGAAGAGGGGCTGGTGCTGATCGGTGACGCTGCCCACACCATCCACCCGCTGGCGGGGCAGGGGGTCAACCTCGGTTTCCTCGACGCGGCGGTGCTGGCGGAAGTCCTGCTGCACGCCAACGGCCGTGGCGAGCGTCTGGCTGATGAGCGCGTGCTGGGCCGCTACGAGCGTCGACGCATGCCCCACAACCTGGCGATGATGGCGGCGATGGAAGGCTTCGAGCGGCTGTTCCAGGCCGATCCGCTGCCGCTTCGCTGGCTGCGCAACAGCGGCCTGAAATGGGTGGACGGCATGCCTGAGGCCAAGGCGCTTTTCGTCCGCCAGGCCCTTGGCCTGTCCGGTGACCTGCCGGACCTGGCACGGGCTTGAACCTGGGGTGGGCACTTTCCCACCCCGGGCTTCTCTGATTCCTCAGGCAAAAGATACACACCCGGACATAAATCACCCTTCAGCTTGCAACTGAGGTTGACTATCATTCAGCCTTTGTCGCCATCAAGAGGTTCCAGCAATGTGGGCACGTAAGTCTCTTTTCGCGCTCCTCGCGCTCTCCGCCGCCGCCAGTTCGGCCCAGGCCGCCGAAGAAGTGGTGGTCTATTCCTCGCGGATCGATGAGCTGATCAAGCCGGTATTCGATGCCTACACCGCCAAGACCGGTGTGGAGATCAAGTTCATCACCGACAAGGAAGCCCCGCTGATGCAGCGCATCAAGGCCGAGGGCGAGAACGGCGTGGCCGACCTGCTGCTTACCGTCGACGCCGGCAACCTCTGGCAAGCCGAGCAGATGGGTATCCTGCAGCCCTTCACCTCGCCTCTGATCGACGCCAACATTCCTCCCCAGTACCGCTCCGGCAGCCATGCCTGGACCGGCCTGTCGCTGCGCGCACGGACCATCATCTACTCCACCGAGCGGGTGAAGCCGGAAGAGCTGTCCACCTACGAGGCGCTGGCTGACAAGAACTGGGAAGGCCGCCTCTGCCTGCGTACCGCGAAGAAGGTCTACAACCAGTCGCTGACCGCCACCCTGATCGAGACCCATGGCGCGGCCAAGACCGAGGAAATCCTCAAGGGCTGGGTGAACAACCTGGCCACCGACGTCTTCGCCGACGACAACGCCGTGATTCAGGCCGTGGATGCCGGCCAGTGCGACGTCGGTATCGTCAACACCTACTATTACGGCCGCCTGCACAAGGAAAACCCGAACCTGCGGGTGAAGATTTTCTGGCCAAACCAGGCTGATCGCGGCGTACACGTGAACCTGTCCGGCATCGGCCTGACCAAGCACGCCCCGCATCCCGAAGCCGCCAAGGCGTTGGTGGAGTGGATGACCACCGATGAGGCGCAGGGCCTGTTCGCCGGCATCAATCAGGAATTCCCGGCCAATCCGAAGGTCAAGCCGTCGGCAGAGGTGGCTGCTTGGGGCAGTTTCAAAGCCGACAGCATCCCAGTGGAAGTGGCTGGCAAGCGCCAGGCCGAAGCCATCAAGATGATGGACCGCGTCGGCTGGAACTGATCCGCCGCTGTGCCGCTATACTCGACGCCCCGGCCTGCCCGGGGCGTCCTGTTTTGATCCCCGAGAGGTTTGCGTGGCCCATCCCGCCCAGCGTCGCTGGTATCCCATCAGCTTTGCCGTCGCCGTCCTGGTTCTTCTGCCCCTGAGCGTATTGCTGCTGTCCTGGGGCGAGGTGGATGGGGAGATCTGGTCCCACCTCTGGGAAACCCAGATGCCGCGCCTGCTGGGCAACACCTTGATGTTGGTTGCCGGTGTATCGGTGGGGGTGACCGTGATCGGCGTTAGCCTGGCCTGGCTCACCAGCCTCTGCGAATTCCCCGGCCGACGCTGGCTGGACTGGGCGCTGATGTTGCCCTTCGCCGTTCCGGCCTATGTGCTGGCCTTCGTCTTCATCGGCCTGTTCGACTTCTCCGGCCCGGTACAGACCCTGCTCCGCGAGTGGTTCGGTAGCGGCCTGCGGCTGCCGCGCGTGCGCTCCACCGGTGGGGTGATCCTGGTGCTGGTGCTGGTCTTCTATCCCTACGTCTACTTGTTGGCTCGCGCGGCCTTCCTCGCCCAGGGCAAGGGCCTTATGGAAGCCGCGCGGGTGCTCGGACTGTCGCCTTGGCAGGCCTACTGGCGCGTCGCCTTGCCCATGGCGCGGCCCGCCATTGGAGCTGGCCTGGCCCTGGCCGTGATGGAGACGCTGGCTGACTTCGGTGCCGTGGCGGTGTTCAACTTCGATACCTTCACCACGGCCATCTACAAGACCTGGTACGGCTTCTTCAGCCTCTCCAGTGCGGCGCAACTGGCCAGCCTGCTGCTGCTGGGTGTCTGCCTGGTGCTCTACGGCGAGCGCCGTGCCCGTGGTGCCAGCCGCCCGGCGAGCGAACGACCGCGGGGCAAGGCGCTTTACCATCTGCACGGCATCAAGGCCCTGGCGGCCACCTCATGGTGCGCCCTGGTGTTCGCCTGCGCCTTCGTCATCCCCATGCTGCAGTTGCTGGTCTGGTTCTGGCAGCGAGGACGTTTCGACCTCGATGAGCGTTATGCCGGGCTGATCCTGCACACCCTCTACCTCGGCGGCATGGCTGCGCTGCTCACGGTCTGTGTGGCGCTGCTGCTGGCCTTCGCCCGGCGCTTGGCGCCGACGCGGCCGGTACGTGCTGCGGTGGGGCTGGCCAATCTCGGCTATGCGCTGCCGGGTTCGGTGCTGGCCGTGTCGATCATGCTGGCCTTCAGCTACCTCGACAGCCATCTGGTGATCCCGCTGTCCGGTTGGCTGGGTGGTGCCGGCAAGCCGCTGCTGCTGGGTAGTCTCGGCGCGCTGTTGCTGGCCTACCTGGTGCGCTTCATGGCGGTAGCCTACGGGCCGCTGGAAAACGGCCTGGCGCGCATCCGCCCGTCCCTGCCGGAAGCCTCTCGCAGCCTGGGTGTCGGCGGCCCGGCGCTGTTCTTCCGGGTCTACCTGCCCCTGTTGTTGCCCGGCACCCTCAGTGCTGCCCTGCTGGTGTTCGTCGATGTGCTCAAGGAGATGCCCGCCACCCTGCTGATGCGCCCATTCGGCTGGGACACCCTGGCTGTGCGCATCTTCGAGATGACCAGCGAAGGCGAGTGGGCCCGGGCCGCGTTGCCTGCCTTGACCCTGGTGCTGGTCGGCCTGCTGCCGGTGATCGGCCTGATCCGCCGTTCGGCACGGCGGATCGGCCACTGACGACGGGCGCAAAGGCGTCCGCAAGCTAGACCTGAACAGGGTCCCTTGCCGATTTTCCGACTCACGGCGGTACCGTTCGCTCACCGCTGGCTGGAGTGTCCAGTGCCTCACCTTGCGGCTACAATGCGCGCCATTCGTTGCGGCGTACCCTGCTGCGGCAGCGGAATTTTCCGCGCCCAGGGCCTGCCGCATCCTCGCCAAGCCCGGAAGGAGAAACCCATGGGACAGCGCACTCCATTGCACGACCAGCACCTGGCGCTGGGAGCCAAGATGGTCGATTTCGGCGGCTGGGACATGCCGCTGCACTACGGTTCCCAGGTCGAAGAGCACCACCAGGTGCGGCGCGACTGCGGTGTCTTCGACGTCTCCCACATGACCGTGGTGGATGTCTCCGGTGCCCAGGCCAAGGCCTGGCTCCAGCACCTGCTGGCCAACGATGTCGAGCGCCTGCAGGCGCCCGGCAAGGCCCTGTACAGTGCCATGCTCAATGAGCAGGGCGGGGTGATCGACGACTTGATCGTCTACCTCACCCAATTCGGCTACCGCCTGGTCGTCAATGCCGCTACCCGCGACAAGGACCTGGCCTGGATGCAGGCCCGCTGCCAGGGTTTCGATGTCCAACTGACCGAGCGCGCTGACCTGGCCATACTCGCCATCCAGGGTCCCAGTGCCCGTGCCAAGGTCGCCGAACTGTTGAGCACCGAACGTGCCGCGCTGATCCACGAGCTCAAGCCCTTCCAGGGCCTGCCCGACGGTGACTGGTTCATCGCCCGCACCGGCTACACCGGCGAAGACGGCCTGGAAATCATGCTCCCTGCCGACCAGACCGCCGGGTTCTTCAACGAGCTGGTGGGAGCCGGTATCGCGCCCATCGGCCTTGGCGCCCGCGACACCCTGCGCCTGGAAGCCGGCATGAACCTCTACGGCCAGGACATGACCGAAGAGGCGTCCCCGCTGGTGTCCAACATGGCCTGGACCATTGCCTGGGAACCGGAATCCCGTGACTTCATCGGCCGCCAGGCCCTGGAAGCCGAACGCGCTGCCGGAGTGGCCAGCAAGCTGGTCGGCCTGGTACTGGAGGAGCGCGGCGTGCTGCGTGCCCATCAGGTGGTGCGGGTGGAAGGCGTGGGCGAGGGCGAGATCACCAGCGGCAGCTTCTCCCCGACCTTGAACAAATCCATCGCCATGGCGCGCGTGCCGATGGCCACCGGCGATCGCGCCGAGGTGGAAATCCGCGGCAAATGGTTCCCGGTCCGCGTTGTGCGGCCGAACTTCGTGCGCAATGGCAAAGCCTTGATCTAAATTTGCAGGCGGGCCATCCGCCACAGTCTCTGAGGAACTCGACATGAGCAACATCCCCGCTGATCTGCGTTACGCCCCCAGCCACGAGTGGGCCCGTCTGGAAGCCGATGGCACCGTTACCGTGGGTATCTCCGACCACGCCCAGGAGGCCCTGGGTGACGTGGTCTTCGTCGAACTGCCGGAAGTCGGCAAGACCGTTGCCGCTGGTCAGGAAGCTGGCGTGGTGGAGTCGGTGAAGGCCGCCTCCGATATCTATGCGCCGATCGGCGGTGAAGTGATCGCGGTGAACGAGGCGGTCAGCGACGCCCCCGAAAGCGTCAACAGCGATCCGTACGGTTCCTGGTTCTTCAAGCTCAAGCCGAGCGACGTGGCTGAGCTGGACAAGCTGCTCGATGCAGCTGCCTACAAGGCCGCCGCCGACGCCGATAGCTGATTCTCCCGCTATCCTTCAAAAAGCCTCGCTAGTCGAGGCTTTTTGTTTTTCTGAAGAGGCCAAACGAGGTTCTGCCCCATGTCCCAGATGCCCTCGCTGTCCCAGCTCCAACAGCCCGACGCCTTCCTCCGCCGCCACCTGGGCCCGGACGAGGCGGAACAGCAGGCCATGCTCGAGGCCCTGGGCCTCGCCAGCCGCGACGAGCTGATCGTGCAGACGGTGCCGCCGGCGATTCGCCTGAACCGGCCCCTGGACCTGCCGCCGGCGTTGGATGAACAGCAGGCCCTGGCCAAGTTGCGCGGCTACGCGGAGCAGAACCAGTTGTGGACCAGCCTGATGGGCATGGGCTACTACGGCACGGTCACGCCCACCGTGATCGTGCGCAATGTGTTGGAAAATCCCGGCTGGTACACCGCCTACACCCCCTACCAACCGGAAATCGCCCAAGGGCGGCTGGAGGCGTTGCTGAACTTCCAGCAACTGACCATCGACCTCACCGGCCTCGATCTCGCCAGCGCGTCCTTGCTGGACGAGGCCACCGCCGCCGCCGAAGCCATGGCCCTGGCCAAGCGCGTAGCGAAATCGAAAAGCAACCTGTTCTTCGTCGACGAAGACTGTCACCCGCAGACCATCTCGGTGGTGCAGACCCGGGCCCAGGCCTTTGGCTTCGACCTGGTGGTGGCCCCTGTGGATAACCTGGCGCAACACCAGGTATTCGGCGCATTGCTGCAGTACCCGGACACCCATGGCGAAATCCGCGACCTGCGGCCTCTGATCGAACACCTGCACGGCCAGCAGGCGCTTGCCTGCGTCGGCGCCGACCTGCTCAGCCTGCTGCTGCTTACCCCGCCCGGAGAGCTGGGCGCCGACGTGGTATTCGGCTCGGCCCAGCGCTTCGGCGTGCCCATGGGCTACGGCGGACCCCATGCGGCGTTCTTTGCCACCCGCGACGACTTCAAACGGGCCATGCCGGGACGGATCATCGGCGTTTCCAAGGATGCCCGAGGCAATGTCGCGCTGCGCATGGCGCTGCAGACCCGCGAGCAGCACATTCGCCGTGAGAAGGCCAACTCCAACATCTGCACGGCCCAGGTGCTGCTGGCCAATATCGCCAGCTGCTACGCCGTCTATCACGGCCCCGAGGGGCTGAAGCGCATCGCCCAGCGGGTCCACCGGCTTACCTCCATCCTCGCCGAAGGGCTGGCGCGCCGGGGCATCCAGCGCGACAACCAGTACTACTTCGATACGCTCACCCTGGATGTGGGCGGCAGCCAGACCGCCATCATCGAATCGGCCAAGGCGGCGCGCATCAATCTGCGCATCCTCGGCCGCGGCAAGCTGGGCGTCAGTCTCGACGAGACCTGCACGGCCGACACCCTTGAAAAGCTGTTCTGCATCTTCCTCGGCGCCGACCACGGCCTCTCTATTCCCGAGCTGGACGCGTCGGTGCTGGTCCCGGGCATTCCAGCGGAGCTGCAGCGCAGCACGGGCTATCTCAGCCACCCGGTGTTCAACGCCCACCACAGCGAAACCGAGATGCTGCGCTACCTCAAGCAGTTGGAGAACAAGGACCTGGCGTTGAACCAGGCGATGATCCCGCTGGGCTCCTGCACCATGAAGCTCAATGCCACCAGCGAGATGATCCCCATCACCTGGCCGGAGTTCGCCAACCTGCACCCTTTCGCCCCCCGCGAACAGGCCCTGGGCTACAAGCTGATGATCGACGAGCTGGAAGACTGGCTTTGCGCGATTACCGGTTTCGACGCCATCTGCATGCAGCCCAACTCCGGCGCCCAGGGTGAGTACGCCGGGCTGCTCGCCATTCGTCGTTACCACGAGAGCCGCGGCGAGGGGCACCGCAATATCTGCTTGATCCCGGCTTCCGCCCATGGCACCAACCCGGCGTCGGCACAGATGGCGAGCATGCGCGTGGTGATCGTCGAGTGCGACCAGGACGGCAACGTCGACCTGGAAGACCTCAAGCGCAAGGCCGGTGAAGCCGGTGGCCAGCTGTCCTGCCTGATGGCCACCTACCCGTCGACCCACGGCGTCTACGAGGAAGGCATCCGCGAGATCTGCGAGGTTATCCACAGCCATGGCGGCCAGGTCTACATGGATGGCGCCAACCTCAATGCCCAGGTGGGCCTGGCGCGACCGGCAGATATCGGTGCCGACGTTTCCCACATGAATCTGCACAAGACCTTCTGCATTCCCCACGGTGGCGGCGGGCCGGGCATGGGGCCGATCGGCGTGCGGGCGCACCTGGCGCCCTTCGTCGCCAACCACCCGGTGATCGAGCTGAAGGGGCCGAATCCAGAGAATGGTGCGGTCAGTGCAGCGCCCTGGGGCAGTGCGAGCATCCTGCCGATCAGCTGGATGTACATCGCCATGATGGGGCCGGAACTGGCCGATGCCACCGAAGTGGCCATCCTCAGCGCCAACTACCTGGCCAAGCAGCTCGGCGATGCTTACCCGGTGCTCTACAGCGGGCGCAATGGACGGGTCGCCCACGAATGCATCCTTGACCTGCGGCCGCTCAAGGCGGAAACCGGCATTTCCGAAGAGGACGTTGCCAAGCGCCTGATGGACTACGGCTTCCATGCCCCGACCATGAGTTTCCCGGTGCCGGGCACGTTGATGGTCGAGCCCACCGAGAGCGAAAACAAGCATGAGCTGGACCGCTTCATCGAGGCGATGCTGAGCATCCGGGCCGAGATCACCAAGGTGCAGGCGGGCGACTGGCCGGCCGAGGACAACCCGCTCAAGCGCGCACCGCACACCCTGGCCGACGTGATCGGTCACTGGGAGCGTCCCTACAGCATCGAAGAAGCCGTCGCCCCCAGCGCCCATACCCGTGCCCACAAGTACTGGCCGACCGTAAACCGGGTGGACAACGTCTACGGCGACCGCAACCTGTTCTGCGCCTGTGTGCCGGTGGATGACTATCGCGAGTAGGCAAGTTCCCGGGCTGTGTCGGCTTTTTCTGAAGTCTCGCCCATGGCGTTGACCTGACCCGGGACGGGCGTCAAGGTGTGCCCCGCACTCCGCCCATGTGGACTCTCGTCGGCGTGGGACGTGTTCATCATGTGCTACCGGTGTGGGTAGCAACCCCTGAGCCCCGCTGCATGGCGGGGCTCTTTTTTTGTCCGGAGAAAACGCCCGCCGCGCATGGCTGGGCGATACGCGACGGCGTTGGGGCTCACTCTTCGGCGGCCAGAATCGCGCTGGCCAGCTCGCCGTCACTGGCTTTCAGGTCCGGGTGCTCGCTGCGGATGCGCTGCAGCGCGGCCTCCAGGTACGGGCCACGAATCTCGCCGCCGCTGGCGACGAAGCTGCTGGCGTCGTCGCGGGCCGCGACTATCAGTTTGTCGTCCTTGAAGGTCAGGTAGGTGGAGGCGGTGGTGGCGCCGGACGAAATGACGTCGCGCCAGAAGTCACTGTCGGCTATGGCCGACCCCACGGGCAGGGCGATCAGGGCGAGAGCGGCGGCATACAGGCGAGTGCGCATGGCGGTTACTCCGATTGCGGGTGGACCTGAACCATCAGATTCGGCCGCCTTTTGCGGAGTTCAACCTGGCTGCCAGTCGGTCATGGTGTCTCGCCAGGCCGGATCATTCCCGACGCAGTGCGGGGTCGTCGGGGTTCTGCTGTTCCAGTTCCGCCAGCAGCGCCTGGACTTTCTGGATCTGCCCGGCTTCGCGCCAGTAATTGATCAGCGCCAGGCGTGCCTCGCGGTTGGCGGGGTCGCGCTCCAGCAGCTCCTCCAGGCGGTGGCCGGCGGCTTCCAATTGGCCGCTGTCGTGCAGGGCTACCGCGTAGGCGTAGTCGTACGCAACGCTCTTCGGCTCCAGCCGGACCGCCTCGGCGAAGGCTTTGAGGGCGGCGGGCAGATCGCCTTTGCGAAGCAGCAACAGGCCGTTGGCGTGCTGCAGCAGTGCCGATTGCGGATGCTCCCGGATGGCCTGCTCGAGCAGGGCGCGGCCTTCTTCCCAGCGGAAGTTGCCGTCCAGCCATTGCACCAGGACTACCAGGGCCGGCAGGTAGGCCGGGTCGCGCTGCAGCGCGGTGCGCAGGCGCGACTCCACCTGGTCGGCGCGGCCGTCGGCCTGGTACAGCAGCGCCAGGTTCAGATTCGCCTCAGCGCGATCCTGCAGGCTGAGCTGTGCCGCTTCGTACTCGGCAATGGCCTTGCTCCAGCTCTTCTCGTAATTGCCCAGGCCCGTTGCGCGCATGCCCAGCAGCTCGCGGGCGGCGGCGATGCGCACCGCGCGCACCGGGTCATTCAGCAGGGGGGCCAGCAGGTTGCGGCGCTGCTCCGGCGGCACCAGGGCGCCCACTGCCCTGACTGCGGCCTCGCGCACCTGTGGTGCCGGATGGGGCAGGTCACGGGCGGCAGCCTTGAGGGCGCGTTCGCTGGGGTAGCTGGGCAGCTCGGCGAGCAGGGTGGCGCGGCGAATGGCCGGCAGTTCGCGGGATTCCAGTTGCTGGTAAAGCGCCCGCGAGGCACCTGGTCGGCCATTGCGGATCAGCCACAGGCTCTCGTCGTAGCGCGTCGCGTTGACCTTGCCTTCGCCGTACCAGAGGCGGAACTGCTCGGCGACCGTGTCGCCCGGCTGGTCGCGGTGGCAACCCAGGCAGGCATCCGTGGTGCCCAGACGCAGGGCGCGGGCCGGGTTGGGCAGGGTGAAGCCGTGGTCGTGGCGGTAGTCGTTGCCCAGGAACAGCTTGCCCGGCATGTGGCAATCCACGCACTGCGAGCCCGCCTCGCCCTGGGTGTGGTGGTGATGCTCGGGGCTGTCGTAGTTCTTCGCCTTCAGGCCCTTGCCGTCGATGCCCTCGATCCCGGCCTTGCCCGACGGGTTGTGGCATTGCAGGCAGAGGCCGTTGCCCGGCACCTTGAGCGCTGTGCTGTGGGGATCATGGCAGGTGCTGCAACGCAATCCTTTGGCGAACATCCGGCTCTGGGCGAAGGCGGCGTATTCGTACACCTCATCCTTGATCTTGCCGTCCAGCTCGAAGAGTTCACGGGTCAGCGCGCTGGGCAGATAGTCGTCCATCAAGCGCTTGTCGTGGTGATAGCCGTCATCCAGGGGCACGCGACGGGAATGGCAGCGTGCGCAGGTTTCCACCGACTTGATCCGGTCCGCCCGGGTCAGGTCGACATCGAATCCGGCGTTGGCCGCCTTGAGCGTCTTCGTTGCCCAGTCGAGGTGCCGGGACGCCGGGCCGTGGCAGGCCTGGCAGCCAACGCCGAGGCTGCTCCAGCGGCTGTCGTAGCGGTCGCTGGCCGGGTCGTAATTGCGCTGGTAGCCGGTGGTGTGACATTCCACGCAGAGGACGTTGGCGTTCTGCTGCGGACGGCTCCAGTGCTGCGGATTCCTTGCCTCCACGCCCTGGCCCGGCTGCAGCTTGAACCAGGTGCGCTGTTCCACGTCCCAGGCCACGTCCAGGGCTTGCAGGCGACCGCCGGGGGCGTCGACCAGGTACTGCTGCAGCGGCGCAACGCCGAAGGTATAGGCGACGCGGAAATCCGCCGGCTTGCCATCCGCGCCGGGGGAATTGACCCAGAAGCCACCGTCCTTGCGGAAGAACCGGGTGGTTTCCTGATCGCTCTGGAAGGTCGAATCGTTGAAGTCGCCTTGCACGCTGGCGTCGTTGGCTGCCTGCATCGCCAGCCGATGGTGGCTGCCTTGCCAGTCACGGGCCTGCTGGGTGTGGCAGCCGGCGCATTGCGCTTCGTCGACCATGCTGGCCGGCTGGCCGCTGGCCTGGGACGGCGCCTTGCCCGGCAGGGCGTCGCTTCCTCCTTTGACGAACAACCAGACAGCCAGGCCGATCAATAGCAGCAGGCCCGCGAGGACCGGGTAGACGGGGCGCCGGACAGGCCGGCGCGGGGGAATCTGGTGGTGCTTCGACATGCAGACGTCCGCTGTACTGGCAAGCGTGCTTCACGGTGGCGTGCAGATTCCGTGAATGCCCCGGAGGCCGTCAAGGCTGTCTGATGATGCGCCCGTGGATGCTTACCTCACCCCTACCCAAACCAGGCGGTCTGCCCGCTGGGCGTCAGGCCGGCTCAACCTTGAGCAGCACGCCGTCCTGGCCGATGACCCGCACCTGGCTACCGGCGGGCAGGTCGGGGCCGACCACCAGCCAGACGGAATCGCCGGCGCGGATCTTGCCCCGTCCACCGCTGATGGCTTCATGCAGGGCGAACTCGCGGCCAATGAACTCCTGTCCGCGCTGGTTCAGGCCGGGCTGTGCGGAGGGTTTGGCGGCGCTGCGCTGGCGCTGCCACCAGTACACCGCGGTGACGATCGAAAGCACGCCGAAGAGCAGAAACTGGATGGCCCAGTGCAGCTCCGGGACGATGAAGGTGAGCACGCCGACGCTGGCCGCAGCCACGCCTACCCAGAGCAGGTAGCCGCCGGCGCCGAAGACTTCGAGGATCAGGAGCAGGGTGCCCAGGGCCAGCCAGTCCCAGTAGGTCAGGTGCTGGAGGTAGTTCCACATCGGCTCAGCCCTTCTTGCTGTCGAAGGTGGCGCGGACGATCTCGCCAATACCGCCCACGGCGCCGATCACTTGGCTGGCTTCCAACGGCATCAGCACCACCTTGCTGTTGTTGGCACTGGCCAGGTTGCCCAGCGCCTCGATGTATTTCTGCGCGACGAAGTAGTTCACCGCCTGCACGCTGCCCTGGGCAATGGCGTCGGACACCATGCGCGTCGCTTCGGCTTCAGCCTGGGCGCCCCGTTCACGGGCCTCGGCTTCGAGGAAGGCGGCTGCGCGCTGGCCTTCGGCCTTGAGAATCTGCGCCTGCTTTTCGCCTTCGGCGGTGAGGATTTCCGCCTGGCGACGGCCTTCGGCTTCGAGGATCTGCGCGCGCTTGAGGCGCTCGGCCTTCATCTGGCTGGCCATGGCTTCCACCAGGTCCGCCGGCGGGGTGATGTCCTTGATCTCGATGCGGGTGACCTTGATGCCCCAGGGCGCGGTGGCTTCATCCACGGTGCGCAGCAGGCGCTCGTTGATCGAGTCGCGCTGGCTGAGCATGGCATCCAGCTCCATGGAGCCGAGCACGGTGCGGATGTTGGTCATCACCAGGTTGCGGATGGCGTGCTCCAGGTCGTTGACCTCGTAGGCGGCCTGGGCGGCGTTGACCACCTGGAAGAAGCACACGGCGTCGATGGTGACGATGGCGTTGTCGGCGCTGATGGCTTCCTGCGGCGGGATGTCCAGCACGCTTTCCATCACGCTGAGCTTGCGGCCGATGCGATCCATCACCGGCACGATGATGTTGAGGCCCGGTTTCAGGGTATTGGTGTAGCGGCCAAAGCGCTCCACGGTCCACTCGAAGCCTTGTGGCACGACCTTGAAACCCATGAACACGATTGCGATCGCAAGGACGACGAAGAGAATGACGACACTGCCGATTTCCATGGGGAAAGCTCCGTTTGCTGGCTGTGATTCTTGTTGGTCGGGGCCCCTCCGCCCCAAGCCGACAAGGATTTCATTTCTGCTCGCTTTGTGGCGTGACCCGCAGCACTTCTTCGATGGTCGTCAGGCCTGAGGCGACCTTCTGCGCGCCAGACAGGCGCAGGCTGCGCATGCCTTCCTTGAACGCGGCACGGCGCAGGGCGATGAGGTCAGTGTCGGCGGTGATCAGCGGCTTGACGGCATCGGACAGCAGCATGATTTCGTATACCCCGGCGCGGCCACGGTAGCCGGTATCGCGGCATTCCAGGCAACCGACAGCGCGATGGGCGCCGGTGGGCAGGGGTGCGCTCCAGGGTTTGGTCAGGTTGTTCCAGTCGTCCTCGGCGAGCGCCATCGGCGCCTTGCAATGCGGGCAGAGGGTACGTACCAGGCGCTGGGCCATGACCCCGAGCAGGGTGGCGCGCAGCAGGTAGTAGGGCACACCCAGCTCCAGCAGGCGGGTGATGGCGCTGGGTGCGTCGTTGGTGTGCAGGGTGGAAAGCACCAGGTGGCCGGTCAGCGCCGCTTGGATGGCCATCTCGGCGGTTTCCAGATCACGGATCTCGCCGACCATGATGATGTCGGGGTCCTGCCGCATCAGCGCTCGTACGCCACTGGCGAAGGTCAGGTCGATGTTGTGCTGCACCTGCATCTGGTTGAAGGCGCCCTCGATCATCTCGATGGGATCTTCGATGGTGCAGACGTTCACCTCGCTGGTGGCCAGTTGCTTGAGCGTGGTGTAGAGCGTTGTGGTCTTGCCCGAGCCGGTGGGGCCGGTGACCAGGATGATGCCGTTGGGCTGGTTGGTCATGCTCTGCCAGCGGCGCAGGTCGTCCTGGGAGAAACCGAGCTGATCGAAGCTCTTCAGCAGCACCTCGGGGTCGAAGATCCGCATCACCATCTTTTCGCCGAAAGCGGTGGGCAGCGTAGACAGGCGCAGCTCCACTTCGCCGCCGTCCGGGGTCTTGGTCTTGACCCGGCCGTCCTGGGGTTTGCGCTTCTCCGCCACGTTCATCCGCCCGAGGCTCTTCAGGCGGCTGACTACCGCCATGGTGACCTGGGGCGGGAACTGGTAGACGGTATGCAGCACGCCGTCGATGCGGAAACGCACCGTGCCCTGTTCGCGGCGCGGCTCGATGTGGATGTCGCTGGCGCGTTGCTGGTAGGCGTACTGGAACAGCCAGTCGACGATGTTGACGATGTGCGCGTCGTTGGCGTCCGGCTCCTGGTCGCTGGCGCCGATCTTCAATAGCTGCTCGAAGTTGCCGACGCCGCTGGTCTTCTGGTCCACGGCGCTGGCGCCGCTGACCGACTTGGCCAGGCGGTAGAACTCCAGGGTGAATTTCTGGATGTCGATCGGGTTGGCCACCACCCGCTTGATCGGACGCTTGAGCACGTGGGTGAGGTTGCTTTCCCAGCTCTGTACGAAGGGCTGCGCGCTGGCGATGGTCACCGCTTCACTGTCGACGGCCACAGCGAGGATCTTGTGGCGCTGGGCGAAGGCGTAGGACATCAGCGGGGTGATGGCGGCGACGTCGATCTTCAGCGGGTCGATGCGCAGGTAGGGCTGGCCGGCGTGCTCGGCCAGCCAGTGGCTGAGGGTCTCCAGGTCGAGCTTCTTGCCGGGGCGCTTGAGGTCGTCCACCTGCTGCGCGGCGAGAAACTCCAGGGGGTGCTGTTGGTTGTTCACCGCGCTACGGCGAATAGCCAGGCAGTGCTCGGCCTGGTCCTGGCTCAGGCGGCCCTGGGCCACCAATTCGCGCATCAGGTCGTTGAGGTCCAGCCAACGGTCCTGGGCGGGTGAGGCAAAGGCGGACATGCAAGCTCCTCGGTCACGCTGCTCAGTCTGGAAGAGTAGTCAATCGCTCTTCTCGCGGGACGGCAAGCATGCCCGATTCGCCAGCATTCGGCTAAGCGCTGGATCAAGGAACGGAAGCCTGTTCCAGCTCAACCGAGAACACGCTGACCAGCGAACGCATTTTCTGCGCGATGACTTCCGCCCGGTGCGGCGTCAGCCCTGGTTGGCGCAGTTGCACCAGCAGGTTGTCGCCCAACTGATTGGCCTCCAGCCAGCGCGGCACCAGCTGCAGCTGGGCGAAGAAGGCGAGCAGGCGACCGAGGATGTCGGCTTCCGCCTCGGCGAGGATGGCGAACTGCATCTCGCCAGCGTGGAGCTGGGCGGTGCGCGGGTGCCAGTGGTCTTCGCGGAGGGCGGGGGCGGTCTGCAGGCTGAGCATGGAAGATTCCTCGGTGGGGATGCCGATAGTTTTCCAGCCTGAATGGGGATTTTTCTGCCTGAATTGCGTTGCTAGGTAGAATATTTGGATAAACTTTCCGGGTAACTCGAAAAGCGGGGAAATTTTATGTCCGTCACCCTGGATGTCTACGACAAACGCATTCTCGACCTGCTGCAGGAGGATGCCAGCCTGTCCACCGCCGAGATCGCCGAGCGGGTGGGGCTGTCCCAATCGCCCTGCTGGCGGCGCATCCAGCGCCTGAAGGATGAGGGCGTGATCCGTTGCCAGGTCACCCTGCTGGACCGCCGCAAGGTCGGCCTCAACGCGCAGATCTTCGCCCAGGTGAAGCTCAACGCCCACGGCCGCTCCAACCTCACCGAGTTCGCCGAGGCCATGCGCCAGTTTCCCGAGGTGCTGGAGTGCCATGTGCTGATGGGCGCGGTGGATTTCATGCTGCGCATCGTCACCAGGGACATCGAGGCCTACGAGCGCTTCTTTTTCGAGAAGCTGTCGCTGGTGCCGGGGATCCAGGAGGTGAACTCCATCGTGGCGCTGTCGGAGATCAAGTCGACCACCAGCTTGCCGGTTGGGCAGGGGCTGTAGGGGCGATTTCAATCGCCAGGGGCGGCGCGGCTGACCTATCAGGCTCTACCTGATTGGCGAACCTTCGGCTCGCTTGGCGAATGATTTCGCCCCTACAAAAGCGTTCTCAGGGGGCCTTGTCGCCGTCCGTTAGCACCGCCTGCTCCTTCGCAAGCTTCCCCGCCTGGTGCGGCGGGGAGAGCCCCATGGACAGGTAGATGCCCGTCAGTCCGTCGACACCCATGTCCGCCGGGCGCACCCATTCCACCGGGACGTAGATCAGCCCGCCGCCCACCGGGATAGGCGCGGTGGGCACGAGCACGGCGCAGTACTGGCGGCCTTCCAGTTCGAAGGATTCCGAGCTTGGGCGCAGCGCCAGCACGGCTGCACCGTCACCGCCGAAGAAGCACCAGACCGGGCTCATGGCAGCGATATCGGCGTTCTTGCTGCGATCCAGCAGGCCGACGAAACGGTCGGCCAGGCTGTACAGGCTGCCCACCAGCGGCGCCCGGCGCAGGGTCATGTCCAGCAGCCAGGCCAGTGGCCGGCGCAGGCCGAGCTGCACCGCCAGGCCCAGGGGATAGAGGCTGCCCAGCAGCACCAGGGTGCCGACCAGATACGCCAGCACCGGATTGCTGGCGAAAGGCTGGCCGAGAGCACCGAGGAGCTGGCCGATCACCGTGGACGGCCCCACCAGCTTGTTCAGCAGGCTCACCAGCCAGGCCAGCAGCGCCAGGGTCAGCACCAGCGGCAGCAGGGCCAGCAGGCCGGTCAGCCAGGTGGTGACCGCGGAGCGGAAGCTTTGCCTGAGCATGGTGGCGTTTCCGTTTTACTTGGCCAGCGCCTTCCAGCTGCGCAGGCTGATCAGGGTCTGCGCCTGCTCGCCGCGTGCGGCCAGTACTTCGCCGTCCAGCGGCAGGGCCGCCAGCTCAGCGAACTTGGACAGTTCGCCATAGGCGCGGTCGACCTCCGGCACGTCCAGCACCTGGCGCGCCAGGCGCAACCAGACCAGCAAGCGCTCGATGCGCGGCAGTTGCTCGGCCAGGTCCTCGGGCTGGCGCTTGTAGCGCTCCAGCTTCAGGGCCTCGGCTTCCTCGCTCAGCAGGCGCGGCAGCCAGTTGCCCAGCGGCGCCTTGCCTTGGCGGTTGCCGCGCTCATTGCGCTCGACGGTCCAGGCGCGGGTCAGCAGCCAGCGGGAGGTATTCAGGGAGAACAGGCCCCAACGGGTGCCCTGCAGTTCTTCGGCGAACTGCTGCGGCGCGCCGTGGCGCACGGCCTCGTCCAGCTCACCGGCCTGGAGACGCGGGCGCCAGTCCTTGAGCAGGGCATCCAGGGTTTCGCGCAGCTCGTGGCTGCTGGTGCGCGGGGCGGCCTGGCCGAGGCTGCCGATCAGGGCGCGCAGGTCGATCAGTTGCTGCAGCCAGTCCACCAGCAGCTTCCAGTGGCCGTTGAAGCGGTACTGCTCGGCCAGGCGCTGGCTGCTGCCCAGCAGGTGCCAGGCGAGCGCGGCGAAGGCATCGTCCAGCGACAGTTCCGCCGACAGTGCGGGCGCCGGCAGGCTGAGGTGATAGCTGTTGGCGTCATGGAGGCGGTAACCGCGCTCGGCCTTGCTGATATCGCAGGGCATCAGCGGCAGGTCGGCGGCCAGTTCGGCGGCCAGTTCCAGCAGGGCCTCGGGTTCGCCCTGGCGCAGCTCCAGCTCCAGCTCGCAAATCTCTTCCTGTTGCTTGCCAGCGATCACCTTGCCCAGGTCCAGGGCGGCTTCGATCACCACCTTGGCCTTGCCGCGACCCCAGGCGATCTCGGCGCGGTCGCGATTGAAGTCGGTGGTGAAGATCGGCTTGAGCTGCTCCTTGTCCAGTTCGGCCAGGCTGGCGGGCCAGCAGTCGTCGGTGAGTTTCTTCGGGTCCAGCTTGGCCTTGTCCAGGTACCAGTCCCACTCGTTGCGCTCGGACAGCCCGGCGACGCTCTGGCCACGGGTCTTGAGGGTCTGGATAAACTGTTCGCCGTCACGGCGCAGGCGCAGGGCCACGCGGGCCTGGGCCAGGTCGCGCTCGGGCGTGTCGAAGTACTGGTTGAAGAGTTCGCGGCGTTCCCAGCCGGACTTGTTGCGCTTCTTCAGCAGCGGGTGGTCGCGCAGGGCTTCCAGGGTCTCGCGGCTGGCGCGAAGCTTGATTTCGGTCTCTTTGTTCATCGCCGGGGTCTTTAGACGCAGCCAGGGGGTGGCTACCAAGGCGGTGAAGTTTACAGGACAGGTCCGCACCTTGCCGCAGCGGTTTCGCCCGGCGCGGGCTTGGGCCTATGATGATCGCTTGTCCGTGGAGGTCCCCGATGCCCGTTCCAGACCTGAAATCGCAGTTCGCCGCGTTGATCGCCACGCCTTCGGTGAGCTGTACCCAGCCCAGTTGGGACCAGTCGAACCAGGCGGTGATCGAGCTGCTGGCCGGCTGGCTCGGCGATCTCGGTTTCCGCTGCGAGATCCAGCAGGTGGCGCCTGGCAAGGCCAACCTGCTGGCCACCTACGGCTCGGGCCCCGGTGGCCTGGTGCTGGCCGGCCACAGCGACACGGTGCCCTTCGATGCCGCCCTGTGGAAAACCGACCCGCTGAAACTCAGCGAGGTGGGCGACCGCTGGTTCGGCCTGGGCAGTTGCGACATGAAGGGATTCTTCCCGCTGGCCATCGAGGCCGCACGCGGCCTGCTGGACCAGCCGTTCCGCCAGCCGCTGATCATCCTCGCGACCTGCGATGAGGAAAGCTCCATGGCCGGCGCCCGCGCCCTGGCCCAGGCGGGGCAGCCGCTGGGCCGCGCGGCGGTGATCGGCGAGCCGACGGGTTTGAAGCCCATCCGCCTGCACAAGGGCGTGATGATGGAACGCATCGACATCCTCGGGCAGAGCGGCCACTCCTCCGACCCCAGCCTCGGCCACAGTGCCCTGGAAGCCATGCATGCGGTCATGAGCGATCTGATCGAATTGCGCGGCGAATGGCAGCAGGAGTTCCGCAACCCGCAATTCACCGTGCCGCAGCCCACCCTCAACCTCGGCTGCATCCACGGCGGCGACAACCCCAACCGCATTTGCGGCCAGTGCAGCCTGGAGTTCGACCTGCGCCCGTTGCCGGGCATGAATCCGGACACCCTGCGTGCGGTGATCCGCCAGCGCCTGCGGCCGGTTGCCGAGCATTACCAGGTGAAGATCGACTTCAAGCCGCTGTTCCCGGCGGTACCGCCGTTCGAGCAGTCGCCGGAAAGTGATCTGGTACGCGTGGCCGAACGTCTTACCGGGCATACCGCGCAGGCGGTGGCCTTTGGCACCGAAGCGCCGTATCTTCAGCAGCTCGGTTGCGAGACCCTGGTACTCGGCCCCGGCGATATCGCCTGCGCCCACCAGCCGGACGAGCACCTGGAACTGTCACGGATCGAGCCTACCGTTGCGCTACTGCGCCAGCTCATCCAGCATTACTGCCTTTAATCCGCCACCACGTACTGATCGAGAGGGTTTCCGTTGATGCTCATGCGACGACGATAACGCGCCGCCTTACTCTCATTCCCAGAACCGCTGGGAGTCGCACTCGTCATTTCGCTTAACCAAAGGCTCACGGAACCATGCCTGACTACGTCAACTGGCTGCGCCACGCTACCCCCTACATCAATGCCCACCGGGACTGCACCTTCGTTGTGATGCTGCCCGGCGAGGGCGTCGCTCACCCGAACTTCGGCAACATCGTCCATGACCTGGTGTTGCTGCACAGCATGGGCGTGCGCCTGGTGCTGGTGCACGGCTCGCGCCCGCAGATCGAGGCGCGCCTGGCAGCCCGCGGCCTGACCCCGCATTTCCATCGCGATCTGCGGATCACCGACGGCCCGACCCTGGAATGCGTGATCGATGCCGTGGGCCAACTGCGCATCGCCATCGAGGCGCGCCTGTCCATGGATATCGCCGCGTCACCCATGCAGGGCTCGCGGTTGCGGGTGAGCACCGGCAACTTCGTCACCGCGCGGCCCATAGGCGTGGTCGACGGCATCGACTACCACCACACCGGCGAAGTGCGCCGGGTGGACCGCAAGGGTGTCGGCCGCCTGCTCGACGAGCGCACCATTGTGCTGCTGTCGCCACTCGGCTACTCGCCCACCGGGGAAATCTTCAACCTCGCCTGCGAGGACGTGGCCACCCGCGTGGCCATCGACCTGGGGGCGGACAAGCTGATCCTGTTCGGCGCCGAGCGTGGCCTGATCGACGAGTCCGGCAAGCTGGTGCGCGAATTGCGCCCGCAACAGGTGCCGCCGCATCTGGCTCGGCTTGGCAACAACTACCAGGCCGAGCTGCTCGATGCGGCCGCCCAAGCCTGCCGCGCCGGGGTCAAGCGCAGTCACATGGTCAGCTACGCCGAGGATGGCTCGCTGCTCACCGAGCTGTTCACTCGCGACGGTGGCGGCACCCTGGTGGACCAGGAACAGTTCGAGTCCCTGCGCGAGGCCACCATCGACGACGTCGGCGGCCTGATCGACCTGATCACCCCGCTGGAGGACCAGGGCATCCTGGTACGCCGCTCGCGGGAAGTGCTGGAACGGGAGATCGAGCAGTTCACCATCGTCGAGCGCGACGGGCTGATCATCGCCTGTGCGGCGCTCTATCCCATCGCCGACTCCGACACCGCTGAGCTGGCCTGCCTGGCGGTCAATCCGGAGTATCGCCACGGCGGCCGCGGCGATGAACTGCTGGAGCGTATCGAGGAACGCGCCCGTGCCATGGGGATGAAGACCCTGTTCGTCCTCACCACCCGCACCGCGCACTGGTTCCGCGAGCGCGGCTTCCAGCCCAGTGGCGTCGAACGCCTGCCGGCTGCGCGGGCGTCGCTGTACAACTTCCAGCGCAATTCTCAGGTGTTCGAGAAGACGCTGTGAACCACGTGGACCAAGCTGGCAAGGCCTTACCCTGTGGGGGCGAATTTATTCGCTAAGGGCAGCGCAGCTGCCCCGCGAGATCGAAGGGCAGACCTGCGGTCTGCTTGGCGATTGAAATCGCCCCCACAGGAACAGTGAAGGGCGATTCGGCGATCAGTTGCTGATCAACCCCAGAATGCTCGCCTGGTAGGCGGCGACGAAGGTGTCGAAGTCCACTTCCGGTTCGGCTTCCAGCCGTGCCTGTTCGTCCAGGGACGCGCGGGCCATGGCTTCGAAGCGGGCCTGGTCTTCGGCGCTCAGCGGCTGGCTGCGGAAGTACTCGGCATGCTGGCGGCTGTGACGCAAGGCGAACTGGCTGAAGCTTTCGTTGCGTTCGCGCAGTTCGGCCAGCACCTGGGCCGACGGGGTCAGCGCCGGGTCGGCGACCTTGGCACGTTGAGCGGCCAGGGCCTGCGAGTGAGCTTCGCCACCCAGGGCGGTGTCCAGCAACTCGGCGGTGCGGCCGATGCGGTCGAGCAGCTCGGCGGCCCACTCGGTCAGGCCGACGGCTTGGCCGTGGCGCTGCAGTTGCAGGCCTGGGCGCCGGCCTTCCTTCACCACCCGCTGGAAGTTGTCGGTGGCGCAACCGCATTCCTCGCCGGCCATCGGCGGGCTGTCCTGCAGGGCACAGAACAGCAGGAATGCATCGAGGAAGCGCGCTTCGGTCAGGTCGATACCCAGCGGCAGGAAGGGGTTGATGTCCAGGCAGCGCACTTCCACGTACTGCACGCCACGGGCCATCAATGCATGAATCGGGCGCTCGCCGGTGTGGGTGACGCGCTTGGGACGGATCGACGAGTAGTACTCGTTTTCGATCTGGATCACGTTGGTGTTCAGTTGCACCCACTCGCCGTCCACCTTGGTGCCGATCTCGACGTAGGGCGGGTAGGGCGTGGACACGGCCTGACGCAGGCTCGCGAGGTAACTGTCGAGGCTGTTGTAGCAGGGCGTCAGGCCAGCCTGGGCGTTGTTCTGGTAGCCCAGGTCGCTCATCCGCAGGCTGGTGGCGTAGGGCAGGTAGAGGGTGTCGGCATCCAGGCTGTCGAGGTCGTGCGGGTGCCCGCGCAGGAAGCTCTTGTCCAGGGCCGGAGCAGCGCCGAACAGGTACATCAGCAGCCAGCTGTAGCGGCGGAAGTTGCGGATCATCGCAATGTAGCGCGCTGACTGATAGTCGCGGTCGCTCTGCGGATCGCCTTCGGCCTGCTTGAGCAGCGGCCAGAGCGCTTCGGGCAGGGAGTAGTTGTAGTGGATGCCGGCGATGCACTGCATGGTCTTGCCGTAACGCACGGCCAGGCCCTTGCGGTAAACGTACTTCAGGCGGCCAATGGGCGAGGTGCCGTAGCGGGCGATCGGGATGTCTTCCTCCGCCGGCAGCCGGCAGGGCATCGACGGGCTCCAGAGCAGTTCGTCACCGAGCTTGTTCACCGTAAAGCGGTGGACCTTTTCCAGGTCCGCCAGGGTCTGCGCCGGATCGGTCTCGGCCGGAGTGATGAACTCCAGCAGGGATTCGGAATAGTCCGTGGTGATCTGCGCATGGGTCAGGGCCGAACCCAGGGCGGGGGAGTGTGGCGTCAGTGCCAGTTGGCCATTGCCATCGACCCGCAGGCATTCACGCTCGATGCCATGCAGGCAGCGGGTGAGCAGGGGCAGGTTGGCGCGCTCGCCGAGCAAGGCCAGGCGGCGGGAAAGAAGATCGCTCAATTTGGAATCCTTCACGCGTCGGTCGCCCCAATATGGGGGTGGACCAAGCTGTCTACAAGAGGCGGACTTTGCCGCCGGCCGAAATACTTTTCCCGCCGGCGGCTCGCGTTGTCGCTTCGTCCAGAATAGAGCGTTGTCACTGTCCCGCTGTTACAGCTGAGCGAAGGTGCCTTGTCCCTTGGCGACCAGCTTGTCGCCTTGCAGCACATCCGCTTCCACCACCAGGGTGCGCTTGCCGGCGTGCAGCACGCGCGCCTTGCAGATCACTTCACCCTCCGCAACCGGGCGGATGTAGTTGATCTTGCACTCCAGGGTGGCGCTGCGCCGGTCGAAGCCATGGGTACTGGTGCAGGCCAGCCCCATGGTGATGTCCAGCAGCGAGAAGATGGCCCCGCCATGCATCACCTGCCCGCGATTGCGCAGGTGCTCGTCCATGGGCAGGCGCGCCTCGGCGACGCCGTCGCCAAGGCTCAGCGGCTCGATGCCCAACAGCTTGCTGTAGGCACTGGTGGTTTGCTGGTCGGTGAAGTCCATGGTCACTTCTTCTTGATCTGCTTGGCGTTGGCGAACAGCGAAGCCATGGCACCGGAGGCCGGCGGTGCGCTCTGGCGCGGGGCGCTTTGCTGCTGGCGCGGCTGGCCGCCCTGGCGACCACCGCCACGCGGGCCGTCGACCTTCTCGCCGGGGGTGTCGCCCATGCGCATGGACAGGCCCACGCGGTTACGCGGGATGTCCACTTCCATGACTTTCACGCGGACGATGTCGCCGGCCTTGACCACTTCGTACGGGTCCTTGACGAATTTTTCCGACAGCGCGGAGATGTGCACCAGGCCATCCTGGTGGACGCCGATGTCGACGAAGGCACCGAAGTTGGTGACGTTGGTCACCACGCCTTCCAGGACCATGCCGGGTGTGAGGTCCTTGAGGCTTTCCACGCCTTCCTGGAACTCGGCGGTCTTGAACTCGGGGCGCGGGTCGCGGCCGGGTTTGTCCAGTTCCTTGAGGATGTCGGTGACGGTGGGCAGGCCGAAGGTTTCGTCGGTGAACTTGGCCGGGTCCAGGCGCTTGAGGAAGCCGGAGTCGCCGATCAGCGAGCGGATGTCGCGGCCGGTATCGGCGGCGATGCGCTGCACCAGCGGGTAGGTTTCCGGGTGCACGGCGGAAGCGTCCAGCGGGTTGTCGCCGCTCATCACGCGGAGGAATCCTGCGGCCTGCTCGAAGGTCTTCTCGCCCAGGCGGCTGACCTTCTTCAGCTCGTCGCGGGTCTTGAAGGCGCCGTTGGCGTCGCGGTAGCTGACGATGTTCTGCGCCAGGGTGGCGTTGAGGCCGGAGATGCGCGCCAGCAGGGCGGCGGAAGCGGTGTTCACGTCCACGCCCACGGCGTTCACGCAGTCCTCGACCACGGCATCCAGGCTGCGCGCCAGTTGCAGCTGGGACACGTCGTGCTGGTACTGGCCGACGCCGATGGATTTCGGGTCGATTTTCACCAGCTCGGCCAGCGGGTCCTGCAGGCGGCGGGCAATGGACACGGCACCACGCAGGGAAACGTCCAGGTCAGGGAATTCCTTGGCGGCCAGCTCGGACGCGGAGTACACCGAAGCGCCGGCCTCGCTGACCATGATCTTGGTCATCTTCAGGGCCGGGTACTTCTTGATCAGCTCGATGGCGAGTTTGTCGGTCTCGCGGCTGGCGGTGCCATTGCCGATGGCGATCAGGTCAACGCTGTGCTTGGCGCAAAGCTTGCCGAGGATGGCCAGGGTCTCGTCCCATTTGTTGTGAGGCACATGCGGGTAGACGGTGGCGGTGTCCAGCACCTTGCCGGTGGCGTCGACCACGGCCACCTTGCAGCCGGTACGCAGGCCCGGGTCGAGACCCAGGGTGGCGCGCGGACCGGCCGGGGCCGCCAGCAACAGGTCGTGCAGGTTGCGGGCGAAGACGTTGATCGCTTCGCTTTCGGCCGCTTCACGCAGCTCGCCCATCAGGTCGGTTTCCAGGTGGGTGTAGAGCTTTACCTTCCAGGTCCAGCGCACCACTTCTGCCAGCCATTTATCGGCCGCCCGGCCCTGGTTGGAGACGCCGAAGCGCTCGCCGATCATCAGCTCGCACGGGTGCATGGTGCCGGGCTGCTCTTCGCCAACCTTGAGGGCGATGCTCAGCACGCCTTCGTTGCGGCCACGGAAGATCGCCAGGGCACGGTGCGACGGCACGCCCTTGAAGTTCTCGTCATGCTCGAAGTAGTCGCTGAACTTGGCGCCTTCCTGCTCCTTGCCGGCCACCAGGCGGGCACTGAGGGTGGCGTTGTCCTTGAGGAAGCCGCGCAGGTTGGCGAGCAGGGTGGCGTCTTCGGCGAAGCGCTCCATGAGGATGTACTTGGCGCCTTCCAGCACCGCCTTGACGTCGGCGAAGCCTTTTTCGGCGTCGATGAAACGCTCGGCTTCGGTTTCCGGGGTCAGGCTCGGGTCGTTGAACAGCGCGTCGGCCAGCTCACCTAGGCCGGCTTCCAGGGCAATCTGGCCCTTGGTGCGACGTTTCTGCTTGTAGGGGAGGTAGAGGTCTTCGAGGCGGGTCTTGGTATCGGCGAGCTTGATCTCGCGCTCCAGTTCCGGGGTCAGCTTGCCCTGCTCGGTGATGCTGGAGAGGATCGCGGTGCGGCGGTCCTCCATCTCGCGCAGATAGCGCAGGCGCTCTTCCAGGTTGCGCAGCTGGGTGTCGTCGAGGCTGCCGGTGACTTCTTTCCGGTAACGGGCGATGAAAGGCACGGTGGAGCCTTCGTCCAGCAGTTCCACGGCGGCGGCGACCTGTTGCGGGCGCACGCCCAGTTCTTCAGCGATGCGGTTGTTGATGCTGTCCATTGAAAACACCTGCATGGGCGGCAGCCCGGGCCGGGCCACGGAGGCTACCGCGGAATAACAGACCGGCGAGCCAGGGGCTCGCCGGTGATGAAAGGCGCCGCATTATAAACACCGAGTTTCAAAGGGTAGGGAACCGTTCGGGGAAAAATCTGCTAACAATGGGCAAGCCGCCGCGCGCCCGTTGCAAGCGATAATGCGCGGCTTGCCGAACAGGAGAAAACATGAGCAGCAACCCGACCGCTGAAGGTGAAAAGATCCTCATCGTCGACGACGACGCCCGTCTACGGCGCCTCCTCGAGCGTTTTTTCGACGAGCAGGGCTTCCGTGTGCGTGCCGTGGAGAACGTCGAGCAGATGGATCGCCTGCTGGCTCGCGAACTCTTCAACCTGGTGGTGCTGGACCTGATGCTGCCTGGCGAGGACGGCCTGTCGGCCTGCCGCCGGCTGCGCGCGTCCAACAACCAGGTGCCGATCATCATGCTCACCGCCAAGGGCGACGAGACCAGCCGCATCCAGGGCCTGGAACTGGGCGCCGACGATTATCTGGCCAAGCCGTTCAACCCCCGCGAGTTGCTGGCGCGGATCAAGGCGGTACTGCGTCGCCAGGCGCCGCAAGTGCCGGGTGCCCCGGCCAGCGAGGACGAAAGTGTCAGCTTCGGCGAGTACGAACTGTCCCTCGCCACCCGCGAACTGAAAAAGGGCGACGACGTGCAGATGCTCACCACCGGTGAGTTCGCCGTACTCAAGGCATTGGTCCAGCACGCCCGCGAGCCGCTGACCCGCGACAAATTGATGAACCTGGCCCGTGGCCGCGAATGGGACGCCCTGGAGCGCTCCATCGACGTGCAGATTTCCCGCCTGCGCCGACTGATCGAGCCGGACCCTTCCAAGCCGCGCTACATCCAGACCGTCTGGGGCGTCGGCTACGTGTTCGTACCTGATGGCAACAAGTGAACGCGCGGCGGGAGTTCCCGCCGCCGGGCAACCCAGGGTGGTGATGCGCACCCCCTACTGGTTCCCGCAGAGCTTCTTCTCCCGCACCCTCTGGCTGGTGCTCATCGTCGTGCTGTTTTCCAAGGCGCTGACCCTGGTCTACCTGATGATGAACGAGGACGTGCTGGTGGACCGCCAGTACAGCCACGGCGCGGCGCTGACCCTGCGCGCCTACTGGGCGGCGAGCGAAGAAGAGCGTCACGACCTGGCCAAGGCCGCCGGCCTCAAGCGGGTCACCCGCGATGCCGTGCCGGCTAGCGAGCAGCACTGGCCCTATAGCGAAATCTTCCAGCGCCAGATGCAGGCCGAGCTCGGTCCTGGCACTGAAGTGCGCCTGCGCGCCCAGAGCCCGCCGGCGCTCTGGGTCCACGCCCCGGAACTGGGGCCGGACTGGGTGCGCATCCCGCTTTATCCACACCCCTTGCGTGGTCAGCGCATCTGGAGCGTGCTCGGCTGGTTCCTCGGTATTGGCCTGCTGTCCACCGCCGCTGCCTGGATCTTCGTGCGTCAGCTCAACGCCCCGCTCAAGCGTCTCGTCTTCGCTGCCCGCCAGGTCGGTCAGGGTCGCAGCGTGCGCCTGCCGGTGAGCGACACGCCGAGCGAGATGGCCGAGGTATACCGTGCCTTCAACCAGATGGCCGAGGACGTCGAACGCGGCGCCCGCGAGCGCGAGCTGATGCTGGCCGGTGTCTCCCATGACTTGCGCACGCCGCTGACGCGCCTGCGCCTGTCCCTGGAGCTGATGAGCAATGACTCCGAGCTGACGGAGGACATGGTCCGCGACATCGAGGACATGGATGCCATCCTCGACCAGTTCCTCGCCTTCATCCGCGATGGCCGCGACGAGCGCGTGGAAGAGCTGGACCTGGGCGAGCTGGTGCGTGAAGTGGTGGCGCCCTACAACCAGCAGGAGGAGCAGGTTCGCCTGTGCCTGGAACCGCTGCCGCCGTTTCCGCTGCGGCGCGTGTCGATCAAGCGTCTGCTGGTAAACCTGATCGAGAACGCGCTGCGATACGGCGGTAACGGCGTCGAAGTGGCGGCCTTCCTGGCTGGCGATAACGCCGCACCCTACGTGGTGCTGAGTGTGCTGGACCGGGGACAGGGCATCGATCCTTCGGAGCTTCTGGACATCTTCAACCCCTTCATCCGCGGCGACCGCGCCCGTGGCGGCAAGGGCACCGGCCTGGGCCTGGCCATCGTCAAGCGCATCGCCGCCCAACACGGCGGCAGCGTCGAGCTGCGCAACCGCTCGGGCGGTGGGCTGGAAGCGCGGGTGTGCCTGCCGCTGGGGCTCATGCTCCCCCGCGACGCGGTGTAGGTTCTTACGAAACGGGATACCGCAAGCGCCCCTGCTGGGGCGCTTCTGCTCCTGAAATCCCTTCGGTCCAGGATTCCGGCCTGCCATCGGCGGTGATGCCACTGGGCCATTTTTTCGGGGTACGCTAGGCCGGCGCTGGGCTATCCTCAGCTTGCGCACCGACATGAGGTCAGTATGCCAGCTGCTCCCTTCCGACTGCCCCAATGGACCTGGTGGTTGCCTTTGCCGTTGCTGCATCTGGCGACCTGGATGTCCCTGGCGACACAGGCGACCAGCGGACTCGCAGTCTGGTACTTGCCCTTCGCCCTCGGCCTTGTGTTCTGCCTCTGGTGGGGCGCCCGGGTGCTGCCCGCCATCTACTTCAATGCCTTGCTCAGCGCCCCCTTGTTGGACCTGAACTGGTACTGGGCGCCGTTCCATGCACTACCGGAAACCCTCAGCGTCGCTGCGGGCTGGTGGGCACTCAAGCGGGCAGGCTGCCACGCCGATCTGCGGGACTTCCCCGAACTGCTGCGCTTCATGCTCTATGGCGTGCTGCTGCCGGTCAGCCTGCTGGTCTACGGCGAGCAGACGGCCTTGATGTTGGCCGGCAGTCCCGTGCGGGACAGTTGGGGCAATGCCGCCCTGCTGGTCTGGCCCGGAGCCTGCCTGACCACCCTGGCCGTGAGCCTGCCGCTGCTGACCTACCTGACCCCAATGTTCAGTCGCCGTGGCTGGGTACCGGAGCCGGTGGAGGCATTGCCGGAAACCCTGCACCGCCTGCCGCCCTGGCAGCTGCTGCTGGCCCTGGCATTGCTCATCCCCTGGCTGCTGACGGTGGTGCCGCTGATCCTCACTTTGCCACCCATTGGCCTGATGATGCTCGGCCTGGCACTGGTCTGGGGGTTCCCCGGTGCCCTTTGCGGCGCCGGCCTCACCGCACTGACCGTGCTCGCCCTGCCGGCACTGCGTCAACTGGGTGGCGCGGCGCACATGGCCGAGCCGCAGTGGGGCGTCGAGCTCTACTTCAGCGTGCTGTTGCTGATGATGTCGGCACTGCTGGTGGGACGCAGCCTGAGCGACCTGCGCCTGGCCCTGGGTCGTCGTGACGAGATGCAGAAGGAGCTGGCCCTGACCAACCTGGCGCTGCAGGCCAGCCCCCTGGGGGTGACCATCGTGGATGCGCGCCAGGCCGATCAGCCGCTGATCTACTGCAACCCGGCTTTCGAGCAGATGAGCGGTTATCCGCGACAGGAGGCCCTGGGCAACCACTGGCGCTTCCTTCTCCACCACGACCGCAACCAGTCCGAGTTGCCGCGCCTGCAAGATGCCCTGCAACGCGGCGAACAGTGCCACCTGGTGCTGCGCAACTACCGCAAGGATGGCAGCCTGTTCTGGAACGAGATCACCGTGGCGCCCATGCGCGACGCCCACGGCATCAGCCACTTCGTCGCCCTGCAGCACGATGTCAGCAGCCGCGAGATGCTCTCCGAGGAACTGGATACCCGCCGTGACGAGTTGCTGCGCCAGACCCACCTGTTGAACCAGACAGAAGCCATCGCCGACATCGGCAGCTGGGTGTTGGAGATTGCCACCCTGAAGATGGCCTGGAGCGAGGGTAGCTTCCGCATCTATGAGCTGGACCCTGGCGCCGGTGCGCCCAGCCTTGGCCAGATGCTCAGCTTCTTCGATCCGGCCAGTCGCGCCATTCTGGAAGACACCCTGGAGCAGTGCCTGCGCAGCACCGAGCCCTTCGAGGTGGAGCTGCGCATGCAGGGCGCCCGGGGCAGCACGCGCTGGCTGCGGATCAAGGGCCTGGCCGAACACGATGGCGACCAGGTGATCCGTATCTACGGCGCCATGCTCGACCTGACCAGCCAGAAGCGCGCAGAACGCTTGCAGCACGAACGCGACAAGCACCTGCACCTGTTCTTCGAAGCGCCGTTGATCGGCATGGCCCTGTGCACCCCGGACCAGCGCTGGGAGGAGGTCAACTACAAGCTCTGCAGCATCCTCGGCCGCTCCCGCGAGCAACTGCGGGGTGTCGACTGGATGAGCATGACGGTGGTCGAGGACCGTGCCGCCGAGGAAGCCTTGCTGGAAGAGGTGCGCAAGGGCGAGCGCGACGGCTACGAGCTGGACAAGCGCTTCATGAAGGGCACCGGCGGTACCGTGCATACGCGGGTCAACGTGCGCGGTGTGCGTGACCTTGATGGCCAGCTCTATGCGTTGCTGGCGCTGGTGGAAGATATCAGTGCCCGTCGCGAGGCTGAGGCGCGCTACCGCACCCTCGTGGAGCACGCGCCGGAAGCCATCCTGGTATTCGACCCGCAGCGCGGCATCGTCGAGGCCAACGAGAATGCTGCGCGCCTGTTCGGCCTTTCTCGCGAACAGCTGCACGGCCACATGCCCACCGACTTCAGCCCACCGCTGCAGGCCGATGGCCGCTCTTCGCGGGAGCTGGGCAACGCCCACACCCGTGCGGCGCTCAAGGGGGAGACCCCGACGTTCGATTGGCTGATGCGTGACGTTAACGGCCGTGTACGCCCGTGCGAGGTACGCCTGGTGCGCCTGCCTGGAGAGGGAAGGCCGCTGATCCGCCTGAGCATTACCGATATCTCCGAGCGTCAGCGCTACCAGCGCGAGATCGAGCGCCTGGCCTATAGTGACGAACTTACCGGCCTGCCCAATCGCCGCCTGCTGCTCGACCGCCTGCAGCACGCCATGGCCCGCGAACAGCGCGAAGAGCGTTTCGGTGCGCTGCTGTTCATCGACCTGGATCACTTCAAGACGGTCAACGACAGCCTCGGTCACCCGGTGGGCGACGCCCTGCTGCGGGAAGTTACCGCGCGGCTTGCTGGTTGCCTGCGCAATGAAGACACCCTGGCGCGTCTCGGTGGCGACGAGTTCGTGGTACTGCTCGAGGCCATGGCCGATACCCCGGAGCAGGCCGGCAAGCTGGCCGCCGAGGTCGGGGACAAACTGCTGCAGAGCCTTCATGGCAGCTACATCATCGGCGAGCACGAGCTGGTGGTCAGCGCCAGCATTGGCATCGCCCTGCATCCTTTCGCAGAGCAGGTTGCCGCTGACGTACTCAAACAGGCGGACACCGCCATGTACCGGGCCAAGCAGTCCGGACGCAATGCGCTGCATTTCTTCGCCCCGGAAATGCAAGCGGCCATCGACCAGCGCCTGCAACTGCAGAACGAGTTGCGCCAGGCCATCGATCGCGGCCAGCTGGGGCTCGAATTCCAGCCCCAGCTGGCCCTGGCGGATGGCCGGGTACTGGGTGCGGAGGCCCTGATGCGCTGGCGCCACCCCACCCGCGGCGAGGTGCCGCCGGCGCAGTTCATTCCGCTGGCGGAAGAAACCGGCCTGATCATCGAACTGTCGGACTGGATGTTGGAGCGCGCCTGTACGTGCCTGGCCAACTGGCAGGCCGATCTGCCCTGGCTGGTGCTGGCCATCAACGTCAGCCCCCGCGAACTGCGCAAGCCTGGTTTCGTCGAGCGCATCAGCAGCGCGCTGCAACGCCACGGCGTGCCGGCGGGGCGGCTGGAGCTGGAAATTACCGAGGGCAGCCTGCTGGAAGAAGTCGAGCAGTGCATCGCCGCCATGCAGGCGCTCAAGGCCCTGGGCGTGCGTTTCGCCATCGACGATTTCGGCACCGGTTATTCATCCCTGGCTTACCTCAAGCGCCTGCCGCTGGACCGACTGAAGATCGACCGCAGTTTCGTCGATGGCCTGGCCGTCGACGCGAGCGATCTGGCCCTGGTGGAGACCATCCTGGCCATCGGCCGCAACCTGGGCCTGGAGTGCATCGCTGAAGGCATCGAGAGCGAAGAACAGCTGTCCATGCTGCGCCAGCGGGGTTGCGAGCTGGGCCAGGGCTACTACTTCAGCCGGCCCCTGGACGAGGCCGGCTTCCGTGCCTGGATACGTGAGCGCGAGGGGCGGCAGGTGGTTGAGCGCAGTTTGTAGGGCGCCGCTGCCTTTTTGTGGGGGGTACCGGGTCACCCCTTGCCTTTCGTCCTGGTCGAGTTGGGGCAGGCGTTCTTTTCCAGGTACTGGATGATGATGCCGGCGACATCATGCCCGGTGGTGGTTTCGATGCCTTCCAGGCCGGGCGAGGAGTTCACCTCCATCACCAGCGGCCCGTGGTTGGAGCGCAGGATGTCCACGCCCGCCACCGACAGCCCCATCACCTTGGCGGCGCGAATGGCGGTCATGCGCTCTTCCGGCGTGATCTTGATCAGGCTGGCGCTGCCGCCACGGTGCAGGTTGGAGCGGAATTCGCCGGGCTTGGCCTGGCGCTTCATCGCTGCGATCACTTTGTCGCCCACCACGAAGCAGCGGATGTCGGCGCCACCGGCTTCACGGATGTACTCCTGCACCATGATGTTCTGCTTCAGGCCCATGAAGGCCTCGATCACGGATTCGGCGGCCTTCTCCGTCTCGCACAGCACCACACCGATGCCCTGGGTGCCTTCCAGCACCTTGATCACCAGCGGCGCGCCGTTGACCATGCGGATCAGGTCGGGGATGTCGTCGGGGGAGTGGGCGAAACCGGTCACCGGCAGGCCGATACCCTTGCGCGACAGCAGTTGCAGCGAGCGCAGCTTGTCCCGCGAGCGGGTGATCGCTACGGACTCGTTGAGCGGGAACACGCCCATCATTTCGAACTGGCGCAGCACGGCGCAGCCATAGAAAGTGACCGAGGCGCCAATACGCGGGATCACCGCATCGAAGCCTTCCAGTGCCTGGCCGCGATAGTGGATCTGCGGCTTGTGACTGGCGATGTTCATATAGGCGCGCAGGGTGTCTATGACCACCATTTCATGGCCGCGCTGCTGGCCAGCCTCTACCAGGCGGCGAGTCGAATACAGGCGCGGATTGCGCGATAACACGGCGATTTTCATTGGGCACCCGGAAGGGAAAGTGTCGGTTTTTCCTGGACGTAGGTGAGGGCCGGGTTGACCACCAGTTGCGCCTGCACCAGGGCCTTGGAGCCCAGCAGTACGCGGTAACGCATGGTCTTGCGGCAGGCCAGGGTGAACTCGATGGGCCAGACCCGGTCACCCAGGGCGAGCAGGGTGCGGATGACGTAGCGGGTCTGTGCCTGGCCGTTGGAGCTTTTTATGGTCTTTACCGTTACGACCTGCGCCTCGCAGCGGTGACGCCGTTGCACCAGGGTGCCGAGGTGCGCGGTGAACCTGACCCAGCGCTCGCCGCTCTTCTCGAAGGGGACGATGTCGCTGGCATGCAGGGTGGAGGTGCTGGCCCCGGTATCGATCTTCGCGCGCAGGCCAACCATGCCAAGTTCTGGCAGGGCGATCCATTCGCGGAGTCCGATTACGGAGAGATGGTCGAAAGTCTTCAATGCAGGCTTTCCGGTAAAGTTGGCGCATTCTAGTGGGCCGATGTGACAACTGCATCAGGCCCTGGCTGAGCTTAGACCGGGCTGGCGAATGGGGCAGCCCTGGCGGGATGGAAACGAGTGATGCGTGAGAAAGACGAAAAAGACGACAAGGTTCGCCTCGACAAGTGGCTCTGGGCTGCGCGCTTCTACAAGACCCGTGCCCTGGCAAAAGAAGCCATCGAGGGCGGCAAGGTCCACCACCATGGCGAGCGCTGCAAGCCGTCGAAGGAGCCGAGGGTCGGTGACGAATACGTGATCCGCGCGGGCTTCGATGAGCGCACCGTGGTCGTTCGCGCGCTCTCCGCAGTGCGTCGCGGGGCCCCCGAAGCGCAGGCCCTCTACGAGGAAACCGCCGAGAGCCTGACCAAGCGCGAAGCGGCCGCCGCCATGCGCAAGGCCGGCGCCCTGGGCATCCAGACCGACGGCCGGCCGACCAAGAAACAGAGGCGGCAGATCCATTTCCTGCGCGGCGGTCACGATTAGGACAGCGACGCAAAGGGGCGGCGCTCGGCATCGATAGAAAACACCCGCGCCGGCGATAGACAACCGGCCCTTGGTCAGCCAACGGATTTGCGCATAAAATCGCCAGCCTTTCGGCCAAATTGGCCCAAATGCAGCGAGTCCGGCATGACCGATTTCACCCAACGTTTTCTGTTCGACGACACCGATGTGCGAGGCGAACTGGCCTCCCTCGGCGAGAGCTACGCTCACGTCCTGGCCAAGCACCCCTACCCGGAGCCGGTTGCCCAACTGCTCGGTGAAATGCTCGCCGCCGCTTCCCTGCTGGTCGGCACCCTGAAGTTCGACGGTCTGCTGGTGCTGCAGGCGCGCTCCAGCGGCGCAGTTCCTCTGCTGATGGTGGAATGCTCCAGCGATCGTGAAGTGCGCGGCATCGCCCGATACCATGCGAGCCAGGTCACCCCCGGTGCCGGCCTGCACGAGCTGATGCCCGAGGGCTCGCTGACCCTGACCGTGGACCCGAAGCAGGGCCAGCGCTACCAGGGCATCGTCGCCCTCGAAGGCGCCAGCCTGGCCGAATCCCTCTCCGGCTACTTCGACAACTCCCAGCAACTGCCCACTCGGTTCTGGCTTTACGCCGATGGTCGCAATGCCCGTGGCATGTTGCTCCAGGCCCTGCCGGCCGACCGACTGAAGGATCCAGAGGCGCGCGAGGCCAACTGGCAGCACCTCACCACCCTGGCCGACACGCTGACCGCTGAGGAGCTGCTCGGCCTGGACAACGAAACCGTGCTGCATCGCCTCTATCATGAAGAAGCGGTGCGCCTGTTCGATCCGCAGGTCATCCATTTCCGCTGCAGCTGTTCGCGCCAGCGTTCGGCCAATGCATTGGTCAGCCTGGGTAAGGACGACGCGCAAGCCCTGCTGCAAGAGAGCGGCGGCAACGTGGTGATCGACTGCCAGTTCTGCAACCAGCGCTACAGTTTCGACGCGGCGGATATCGCCCAGCTGTTCTCCGGTGGCGGCAGTGCGGCGCCTTCGGAAACGCGCCACTGAATATGTAGCGTGCCCGCAAGGTCGCCGCGTGACCGGAGTGCGATTATCGGTCAGGAATATGCCCGGCTGACAGGAGGTTTCTACCCAAAGCGGGCTTTTCTGGCATAATCGCGCGCACTTTTTTCGCTGTAGGGGGTCGCAGTACCCACTACAAATCGTTTGGAGGACTCGGCTTTTCGCCGACGGGGAACCACATGACGCAAGCCAATACCGCCGTGTACACCGATATCAGCGCCGCGCAACTGGTCGAAGAGGCCATCCGCCGTGGCGAGGGTGAACTGGCCGCCAACGGTTCGTTGGTCGTCCAGACCGGCCACCGCACCGGTCGTTCTCCGGCAGATCGTTTCATCGTTCAAGAGCCGAGCACCGAAGCCAAGATCGCCTGGGGCAACATCAACCGCCCCTTCCCGGCGGACAAATTCGATGCGCTGTGGGCTCGCGTTGAAGCTTATGTGACCGAACGTGAGAGTTTCGTTTCGCATGTGCACGTTGGTGCTGATCCTGAGCACTACCTGGCCGTCAAGATGACCACCGAGACCGCCTGGCACAACCTGTTCGGCCGTTGCCTGTTCATCAACCCGGAACAGTACAACCCGCAGTCCCGCCAGGAATGGCAGATCATCAACGCGCCGAACTTCGTCTGCGAGCCGGAGCGTGATGGCACCAACTCCGATGGTTGCGTGATCCTCAACTTCGCCGCCAAGAAAGTCCTGATCGCCGGCATGCGCTACGCCGGTGAAATGAAGAAGGCCATGTTCTCCGTGCAGAACTTCCTGCTGCCGGAAAAAGACGTGCTGCCGATGCACTGCGCCGCCAACGTGGGCGAAGAAGGCGACACCACCCTGTTCTTCGGCCTGTCCGGCACCGGCAAGACCACCCTGTCCGCTGACGAAAGCCGTTACCTGATCGGTGACGACGAGCACGGCTGGGGCGTGGGCACCGTGTTCAACATCGAAGGCGGCTGCTACGCCAAGTGCATCGACCTGTCCGCGAAAAACGAGCCGGTGATCTGGAAAGCCATCCAGTTCGGCGCCGTGCTGGAAAACGTGGTGCTGAACCCGGAAACCCGCCTGCCCGACTACAGCGATGACAGCCTGACCCAGAACACCCGTGCCGCCTACCCGCTGCAGCTGGTCGAGAAGCGCGTCGAGGCCAACCGCGCCGGCGAGCCGAACGCAGTGATCTTCCTGACCTGCGACCTGACCGGCGTGCTGCCGCCTGTTTCGATCCTGAACAACGAGCAGGCTGCCTACCACTTCCTGTCCGGCTACACCGCGCTGGTTGGTTCCACCGAAATGGGTTCCGGCGGTGGCATCAAGTCCACCTTCTCCACCTGCTTCGGCGCGCCGTTCTTCCCGCGTCCGGCTGGCGAGTACGCTGAGCTGCTGATCAAGCGCATCCAGGGCTTCGGCTCCAAGGTGTACCTGGTCAACACTGGCTGGACCGGCGGTGGCTACGGCGTTGGCAAGCGCTTCAACATCCCGACCACCCGTGGCGTGATCGCTGCCATCCAGAGCGGTGCCCTGATCGGTGCCGAGACCGAGCACCTGGACACCATCAACCTGGACGTGCCGAAGGCCGTTCCGGGCGTCGAAACCAACCTGCTCAACCCGCGCAACACCTGGGCTGACAAGGCTGCCTACGACGAAGCTGCCAAGGCCCTGGCCAAGCAGTTCGTCGAGAACTTCAAGAAGTTCGACGTCTCCGACGCCATCAAGAACGCCGGCCCGCAGCTCTAAGCTGCACCGCGTCGAGAAAGCCGCCTCCGGGCGGCTTTTTCATTCCCGGCGAGCCCCGGCCCCTCCCGTAGGATGGGTAGAGCGGAGCGAAACCCATCAAAGCGGATGATGGGATTCAAAGGCGAAACGTCGTACCCGGTTTCAGGCCCCTGCCGCGTTCATCGCGGTCCATGATCAATGCCCCATCAAAGGAGTGATCCCCATGCCCGCAACCAGCCTTGCCCGCGTCTTCGGCTACGACCATTTCCGCCCCGGCCAGGAAGCCGCCATCTCTGCCGTGCTGGCTGGCCGTTCGGCCGCCGCCATCTTCCCCACCGGCTCCGGCAAGTCGCTGTGCTACCAGTTGCCGGCCTTGCACTTGCCGCACCTGACCCTGGTGGTGTCGCCGCTGCTGGCGCTGATGCAGGACCAACTGGCCTTCCTTCACCGCCACGGCATCGCCGCCGCCAGTATCGACTCGGCGCAGAGCCGCGAGGAGGCCGCCGAGGTCATGGCCAGGGCGCGCTCCGGGGAGCTGAAAATCCTGATGATCTCGGTGGAGCGATTGAAGAACGAGCGCTTCCGCAGCTTCATCCAGCAGGTGCCGATTTCCCTGCTGGTGGTGGACGAGGCCCACTGCATTTCCGAGTGGGGCCACAACTTCCGCCCCGACTACCTCAAGCTGCCCGAGTACCAGCGCCAGTTCGGCATTCCCCAGGTGCTGTTGCTGACCGCCACCGCGACGCCGACGGTGATCGTCGACATGCAGCGCAAGTTCGCTATCGCTGACGCCGATGTCATCACCACCGGCTTCTATCGCCCCAATCTCAACCTGCTGGTGGAGCCGGTGGCCGGCGCAGGCAAACTGCAGCGGCTGGTGGATTGGCTAGGCTCCCGCGTCGGGCAGCCGGCCATCGTCTACGTGACCCTGCAGAAGACCGCTGAAGAGGTTGCCAGGCAGCTCAGCGAGCGCGGCGTCGCTGCCAGCGCTTACCACGCCGGAATGCCCATGGAAGCGCGCGAAGTGCTGCAGCGCCGGTTCATGGCCGGAGAGGTCAATGTGATGGTCGCCACCATCGCCTTCGGCATGGGCATCGACAAGAGCGACATCCGCCAGGTGGTGCACTACGACCTGCCCAAATCGGTGGAGAACTACAGCCAGGAAATCGGCCGCGCCGGGCGTGACGGCCAGCCTTCGGATTGCCTGGTGCTGGCGAACCGCGACAGCCTCAACGTGCTGGAAAACTTTGTCTATGGCGACACCCCGGAGTCGTCCGGCATCCGCCAGGTGCTGGCGGAGCTCAAGGCGGCGGGGCAGGCCGGCGACCGCTGGGAGCTGATGCTCGGCGCGCTCTCCGACCAGAGCAATATTCGCCAGTTGCCGCTCAAGACGCTGCTGGTGCAACTGGAGCTTCGCGGCATCATCGCGCCGCTGTTCGCCTACTTTGCCGAGTACCGCTTCAAGTACCTGATCGAGCCTGAAGCGCTGGTGGCGAAATTCGAAGGCGAGCGCCGCCAGTTCGTCGAAGCGCTGGTGCGCACCTCAACCCGCGCGCGCACCTGGTGCACGGTGGATTTCGACAGTCTCTACCGCCAGCACAGCGCCGAGCGCAGCCGCGTGGTGAAGGCCCTGGATTACTTCCAGGAGCGCGGCTGGATCGAGCTGGAGAGCAAGCAGATGACCGAGGTCTACGCCGTGCTGAAGCCCGACTTCGATACGCACGCGCTGGCCGCCGAGCTGCACAGCTACTTCCGCCAGCAGGAAGACAGCGAGATCGCCCGGATCCAGGCGATGCTGGCACTGTTCGCCAGCGAGACCTGCCTCAGCGCGCGACTGGCGCATTACTTTGGCGACCGCGACGTGCCGGAGCGTTGCGGCCACTGCTCGGTCTGTGAGGGCCGCGTAGCACGCCTGCCCGCGCCGCCGGCACTGGCTCCGCTTGCGGAGCGTAGCTTCAGTGCCCTGTGCAACGGTTTCATCCAGCGCTTCGCGGAGCTGAAGGGCGAATCCCCCAGTGCCGAGTGCCTGACCCGTCTGCTCTGTGGCATCAGCGCGCCGCTCTTCACCCGGCTCAAGGCGCGCAACCTGCCGGGCTTCGCCGCGCTGGAGGCTTATCCCTACGCTGAAGTGCGCGACTGGGTGAGTCAGCAAGCAGGTTGAGACTCACACAGGCATTCTGATTTTTTGATGGGTTACATCATTAATCAGCGTTGGTAGCGGGCGTGTCGGCTGCTTAGGATGGCGCACTTTCAATTTCGCCACTCCAAGGAGCACTCCATGCATATCGATGAAGCCATCCGCAGCCGCCGCGCCATCAAGGGCTACGACACCAATCACAGCATCAGCCGTGAAGAGAAGGACGAGCTGCTGCAGCTGGCCCTGCTCGCGCCTACCGCTTTCAACCTGCAGCACGTGCGCCTGGTGGAAGTCAGCGATCCGGCGCTGCGTCAGCGCATTCGCGACGTGGCCTGGGACCAGGCCCAGGTGACCGAGGCCTCGATGCTGGTGATCGTCTGCGCGCGCCTCGATGCCTGGGAAAAGGACGCCGCCCGCGTCTGGGCCGGAGCCCCGCAGCCGGTGCAGGACTTCATGGCCGGCGCCATCGACAACTACTACCGTGATAAGCCCCGCGTGCAGCGTGATGAAGTGATGCGCAGCTGTGGCCTGGTCGCCCAGACCCTGATGCTCGCCGCTCGTGGCAAGGGGCTGGATACCTGCCCCATGGACGGCTTCGACTTCGACGCCGTAGCCGACCTGATCCGCCTGCCGGAAAACCACGCCATCGGCCTGATGGTGGCCGTGGGCAAGCAGACCGCCCCCGCCCACCCGCGCATCGGCAAGCTGGCCTTCGACGAGGCGGTGATCCGCAACCAGTTCTGATGCCGTGATGCTGCACGCTCCGTAGGATGCGGTGGAGCGCAGCGAAACCCATCGTCCAGTGGTGATGGGTTTCGCTTCGCTCGCGGAACGCCGCCCGACCCATCCTACAGACGCCCAATGGCCATCAAGCGTTCGATCAGCCATTGCAGCGCTTCGTCCTCCTCACGCTGGGCCACGCTCACCAGGTCGAGATGGAAGGGGCCGAGGGCGAAGGGCAGGGGCTGCACCCGCAAGGGCAACAGGCTGGCGAAGTGCTGGGCCAGCCGCGCCGGCAGCACCACGGTAAGGTCGGTACCGGCCACGATATGCGCTGCCTGCAGGTAGTTCGGCGTGGTGTAGACGATGTCCCGCGCCAGGCCCTGCTCCCCCAGCCACTGATCGACCATGCCTTTGGTCTGGCCACCGTGTACCCAGAGGTGACGTAGCCTGAGGAAGCTGGACAGGTCGGGCGCCTCCTGCAATTGCGGGTGGTCGTGGCGGGCCACCAGGCGCAGCGTCTCGCTCATCCAGCGGCGGCTGGCGAAGCGTGACGGAATGCTTTCGAAGCGGCCCAGCACCAGGTCCAGCTCACCCTGGTCCAGCGCCGCAGAGGGCAGGCTGGGGGACAAATGGCGGATGGCGATCTTCACCCCCGGCGCTTCTTCGGCCAGTTGCTGCAGCAAGCGTGGCATGCAGATCAGCTCCACGTAGTCGGTCAGCGCAATGGTGAAGCGCTGGCGACTGCGCGCCGGGTCGAAGCCTTCGCCGACCACCAGGCTCTGTTCGATCTGTTTGAGCGCAGCGCGAATGGGCGTTTCCAGGGCCAGCGCCCGCGGCGTGGGCTGCATCGCCCGGCCCACGCGTACCAGAAGCGGGTCGCCGAGCAGTTCGCGCAGGCGGTTGAGTGCATTGCTCACCGCCGGCTGGCTGAGGGACAGGCGCTCCGCCGCGCGGGAGACGTTGCGCTCGCGCAGCAGGGCGTCCAGCACCCGCAGGAGGTTGAGATCGAAGTTGGAGATATTCACCGGGGGAATGCCACGTATCACAAGACTAAATTTCAAAAATAGTACCGGCTTCCTTAAGGTGATTGGCGATTTTGTCTCCCCATCAGAACAACAAGAGGGCCACCCATGACCCAGAGCGTATTCAACATCCAGCGGGCCGCCGTGATCGGCGCCGGCACCATGGGCCGCGGTATCGTCATGAGCCTGGCCAGCGCCGGCCTTGAGGTCCGCTGGCTGGACAACAACCCGCAGATGCTCGAGCAAGCCCTGGGGGCGGTTGCCGACACCTACGCCCACAGCGTGCGCCAGGGGCGCGTCAGCGAGGCCCAGGCTGCCGAGCGCGTGGCGCGCATCCAGGCGGTGGGCAGCTACGACGACCTGGCGGAGGTCGACCTGGTGATCGAGGCGGTGTTTGAAAACCTCGAACTCAAGCAAGCCATCTTCCGTGAACTGGATGCCCGCCTGAAGCCGGACGCCATCCTCGCCAGCAATACCTCAGCCCTGGACATCGACGCCATTGCCGCCATCACCCAGCGCCCGGAGCAGGTCCTCGGCCTGCACTTCTTCAGCCCGGCGCACATCATGAAGCTGCTGGAAATCGTCCGCGGCGCCCGCACCGCCCCAGCCGTTCTCGCCGCCACCCTGGAACTGGGCCAGCGCATGGGCAAGGTCAGTGTGGTGGCGGGGAACTGCAAGGGTTTCATCGGTAACCGCATGCTTCACACCTACGTGCGCGAGGCGCGGATGATGCTGCTGGAGGGCGCCTTCCCGCACCAGGTGGATAGCGCCCTGCAAGGCTTCGGTTTCGCCATGGGCCCGTTCCGCATGTACGACGTGGTGGGCATCGACCTGGAGTGGCGCGCCCGCGAATTGGCCGGCAAAGGCCAGGACGACCCGGCGGTCCAGGTGGACAACCGCCTCTGCGGCCTCGGTCGCTTCGGCCAGAAGGCGCGCATGGGCTACTACCGCTACGCCGAAGGCAGCCGTAAGGCCGAACACGACCCGGAAGTGGATGCCCTGGTGCTGCAGGTTTCCGAGCAACTCGGCTTCCGCCGTCGCGATATCGGCCCGGAGGAAATCCTCGAGCGTTGCCTGCTGGCCCTGGTCAACGAAGGGGCGAAGATTCTCGAAGAAGGCATCGCCACTTCCAGCGCTGATATCGACACCGTTTACCTCAATGGCTACGGCTTCCCGGCGGACAAGGGCGGCCCCATGACCTGGGCCGACAGCCAGGGGCTGCCTGCCATTCGCGGGCGCCTGGATGCCTTGGCCGAGCGCTTCGGCACCCACTGGCAACCGGCGGAGTTGATTCGCCGGCTGGCTAAATCCGATGGCCGTTTTGCCGATTTCCAACAGGAGTCCTGAACATGGCTTACAAGGCACCCCTGCGCGACATGCGCTTTGTGCTTCACGAACTCTTCGACGTTTCCAGCCACTGCGAGCTGCTGGCCAACGGCCTGGACCGCGAGCTGATCGACGGCGTGCTGGAAGAAGGCGCGCGCTATGCCGGCGAAGTGGTTTCACCGCTCAACCGTAACAGCGACGAGGAAGGCGTGACCCTGGTGCAGGGCGCGGTGACCACGCCCCAGGGCTTCCGCGAGGCGTATCGGCAGTATTGCGACAACGGCTGGGCGAGCATGACCGGGCCGCAGGAGTTTGGTGGCCAGGGCTTCCCGCAGATGGTGGCCTGCAACTTCCACGAGATGCTGATGGGTGCCAGCCTGTCTTTCCGCGTCTACTCCGGCCTCACCGAAGGCGCCGTGGTGGCGCTGCACAAGCACGGCAGCGACGCACTCAAGCAGGCCTACCTGGAAAAGCTGGTGAGTGGCCAATGGGCCGGCACCATGTGCCTGACCGAGCCCCAGGCCGGCACCGACCTGGCCCTGCTGCGCACCCGCGCCGAGCCACAGGCCGATGGCAGCTACAAGGTCAGCGGCAGCAAGATTTTCATCAGCGGCGGTGAGCAGGACCTTTCCGAGAACATCGTCCACCTGGTGCTGGCGCGCCTGCCGGATGCCCCTGCCGGGGTGAAGGGCATCAGCCTGCTGCTGGTGCCCAAGTTCATTGCCAACCCCGACGGCACGCCGGGGACTAAGAACGCCCTGGGTTGCGGCGCCATCGAGCACAAGATGGGCATCAAGGGCGCGGCCACCTGCGTGATGAACTTCGACGGCGCCACCGGCTGGCTGATCGGCGAAGCCAACCAGGGCCTGGCCTGCATGTTCACCATGATGAACGACGCGCGCTTCCAGGTCGGCCTGCAAGGGCTCGGCATTGGCGAACAGGCCTTCCAGGGGGCCCTGGCCTATGCCCGTGAACGCCTGCAGTCGCGCGCCCTCAGTGGCCCGGCGGCCCCGGACAAGCCCGCTGACCCGATCATCCACCACCCCGACGTGCGGCGCATGCTGCTGACCCAGAAGACCCTGGTGGAAGGCAGCCGCATGCTGGCCGCCTATTGCGCACGCCAACTGGACCTGGAGCACGGGCACCCGGACGTCGCGCAGCGCAAGGCGGCCGGTCGCCGCGCGGCACTGCTGATCCCCATCGTCAAAGCCTTCCTCACCGACATGGGGCAGGAGGTGGCCAGCCTGGGTGTGCAGATCTATGGAGGTCACGGCTTCATCCGCGAGTGGGGCATGGAACAGCTGATGCGCGACAGCCGCATCACGCAGATCTACGAAGGCACCAATGGCATCCAGGCGCTCGACCTGATCCGCCGCAAACTGATGGGTGACGGCGGCACCGAGCTGGCCGCGTTGCAGGATGAGTTCGCTGCCTTGGCCGATGCCCAGGCCAGCCGTGGGGAACTGGCCGAGCTGGCCGGCGCGGTATTGGCACGCCTGCAGGAATGGCGTGCCCTGACCGTCACCTTGCTGGATCGGGTACGGGAGGACCCGGAGGAAATCGGCGCCGCCTCGGTGGACTTCCTCCAATACTCGGCCTATGTGCTATTGGCAGGGTTCTGGTTGCTGGCTGCGGCCCGTGCCCAGGACGCATTGGACGCGGGCACGTCCGACGTGGATTTCTACCAGGCCAAACTGCACAGCGCGCGCTTCTACATGCGCCGTGTGCTGCCGCGTGCCAGCGGTCACCGTGAAGCCCTGTTGGGTGGCGCGGATTGCCTGATGGCGTTGCCTGAGGCGCATTTCGCGTTCTGAGCCTGCCACTCTGCGCGCCGCGCCATCGCGGCGCACACACAACAAAGGAGGACGCCAAGATGCAGCCCTTCAGTTTTGCCACCACCGCGCAGATTCTCTGCGAATCCGGTTCGGCCGTGCGCCTGGCCGAGCTGTGCCGCGAGCGCGGCGCCCAGCGTGTGCTGCTGATCACCGACCCGGGGATTACGCATTTCGGCCTGCTCGATGAGGTCCTTCCCGGTTTCGCCGCCGCCGGCCTGACCGTTGCCGTCTACGACCGCGTCCAGGCCGATCCACCGGAAGCCATCGTGCTGGAGGCGGTGGCGCTGGCGCGGACCCTCGATGCGGAACTGGTGGTGGGCTTCGGCGGTGGCAGCTCCATGGATGTGGCCAAGCTGGTGGCCCTGCTGGCGCACCCGGAATGTCGCCAGGGGCTGGCGGATATCTATGGCGTGGGCAACGCGCGGGGTCGGCGCCTGCCGTTGCTGCAGGTGCCGACCACTGCCGGAACCGGCTCCGAGGTAACCCCCATTGCCATCGTCACCACCGGCGAGACCACCAAGATGGGCGTGGTGTCGCCGCTGCTGTTGCCGGACCTGGCATTGCTGGACGCGGACCTGACGCTTGGCCTGCCGGCGGCGGTAACTGCGGCCACCGGAATCGACGCGATGGTCCATGCCATCGAGGCCTACACCAGCAAGTTGAAGAAGAACCCGCTGTCCGACCTGCTGGCCCGCGAGGCCTTGCGCCTGCTGGCCGGTAATCTGGATACGGTGGTACACAACGGCCGCAACCGTGAGGCCCGCCAGGCCATGTTGCTGGGCGCCTGTCTTGCCGGCCAGGCATTCGCCAACGCCCCGGTGGCGGCTGTGCATGCCCTGGCGTATCCCCTGGGCGGGCACTTCCATATTCCCCACGGGCTGTCCAACGCGCTGGTGCTGCCCCATGTGCTGGGTTTCAACGCCGAGGTGGCCGCGCCGCTCTATGCGGAGCTGGCGCCCCTGGTGCTCGGGAGCAAGCTCAAACCCGGTAGCGACGCCCAACTCACCGAACAGTTGATCCTCGAACTGGCCGATTTCAGCGCCCGCAGTGGCCTGCCGACACGCTTGCGAGAAGCCGGCGTGCCGCAGGACATGCTGGGCAAGCTGGCCAGCGACGCCATGTTGCAACAGCGGCTGCTGGTGAATAATCCGCGCGAGGTCAGTGAGGCCCAGGCCCTGGCCATTTACCAGGCGGCCTACTGAGCCTCCTGTAGGAGCCTGTTTGTTGGCGAATGCATCCGTTCGCGAGCAAGCTCGCTCCTACAGGAATCGACCCAACCGAACCCAGGGAACCCCATGAGCCAACCCCAGCACCTGCGTGTCGACTACCGCCACTTCCAGCCCATCACCACGCGCTGGCACGACAACGACATCTATGGCCATGTGAACAACGTGGTGTATTACGGCTACTTCGACAGCGCGGTGAACACCTACCTGATCGAGCAGGGCGGCCTGGATATCCATGACGGCAACGTGGTGGGCTTCGTGGTCAGTTCCTCTTGCGACTACTTCGCCTCCATCGCTTTTCCTGACCGCATCGAAGTGGGTCTGCGTGTGGGCAAGCTCGGCAACAGCTCGGTGCAATATGAACTGGCGATCTTCAAGCAGGGCGAAGACGAAGCCTGTGCGGCCGGGCGATTCGTGCACGTGTTCGTCGACCGCGAGAGCAATCGGCCGGTGCCGATCCCCGAGCAACTGCGCGCGGCGCTGGCGGAGCTGGTGGTGGAGGGCTGATCCCGGTCACCACGGGGGAAAGCAACTGCCCTCGAGAGATTCAGGGGCAGACCTGCGGTCTGCATGGCGAATGAATTCCCCCCTACAGCCAACTTTCACCCAGTCGACCCGAAACGGCTGAAATAGCGACATCCAGCGGCCCGACCGTCTGTCCGCTCTACCCATCCGCAGTGCGAATCCGCACAATGCGCGCCAAACTCGAAACGACCCGTCCGGCTGCGAGGTGATTCACCACGCGGCGCGGCGCTTTCTTTTTCGCTGATCTGCGGCAGTGAAGGCGAGGTGTCATCGGGGTTCAATGTCCACTCTGGGCCAGCCAGTGCACGGCCCGACGTTCAGCGGTACCTGCCATGACTCACGCAAACGGCTCCATCCTGCAACGCTTGAAACGCACCAGCCTGGTGACCCGGATCGTCATCGGTCTGATCGCCGGCATCGCCCTCGCCCTGACTTCGCCCGAGTACGCCAGCGCCGTTGGCCTGCTCGGCACGCTCTTCGTCACTGCGCTGAAAGCGGTTGCACCGATCCTGGTTTTCATCCTGGTGACAGCGGCCATCGCCAACCACAAACCGGGTGAGCGCACCCAGATCCGCCCGATTCTCGTCCTCTACCTGATCGGCACCTTCTCCGCTGCCGTGGTGGCGGTAATGGCGAGCAGCCTGTTCCCGTCCACCTTGACGCTGACCACAGCAGCCACTGACGTGGCACCGCCGGCAGGTATCTCCGAGGTGCTGTTGAGTCTGCTGTCCAGTGCTGTGGCCAACCCGGTCAAGGCACTGATGGAGGCCAACTTCATCGGCATCCTGGTTTGGGCCGTGGGCCTGGGCATTGCCATTCGCCAGGGCAGCGAAACCACCCGCAACGTGTTCAGCGACCTGTCCCACGGTGTGTCGTTGATCGTCCGTGTGGTGATCAGCTTCGCGCCGCTGGGTATCTTCGGTCTGGTGGCTTCGACCCTGGCGGAGAACGGTGTTGGCGTGCTAGCCGACTATGCCCACCTGCTGGCGGTGCTGCTGGGCTGCATGCTGTTCGTGGCCTTCGTGGTGAACCCGCTGATCGTGCTCTGGAAGATTCGTCGCAACCCCTACCCGCTGGTGCTGACCTGCCTGCGTGAAAGCGGCATCACCGCCTTCTTCACCCGCAGCTCGGCAGCCAACATTCCGGTCAACCTGCAGTTGTGCGAAAAGCTGGGCCTGCACGAGGACACCTACTCGGTATCCATCCCGCTGGGCGCCACGATCAACATGGCCGGTGCCGCTATCACCATTACCGTGCTGACCCTGGCAGCGGTGACCACGCTCGGTATCCAGGTGGACATCCCCACCGCCATCCTGCTCAGCGTTGTGGCTTCCATCTGCGCCTGCGGCGCTTCCGGCGTGGCTGGCGGCTCGCTGTTGCTGATTCCGCTCGCGTGCAGCCTGTTCGGCATCCCCAGCGAAGTGGCGATGCAAGTGGTGGCCGTTGGCTTCATCATCGGCATCCTCCAGGACGCTGCCGAAACGGCACTGAACTCCTCCACTGACGCACTCTTCACCGCGGCCGCCTGCATGGCCAGCGGTGATGTGAGCGAGGCGCGCGCCGAGCAGATCGGTTGATCCCCGCCTGAAACGAAAAAGCCCGGCACGCGTGCCGGGCTTTTTCATGGGCGCATCGATCAGTGGCGATGCTTGCGGTGCTTGCGGTGACCGTCGTGATCGTCCTTGGTCAGTTCGGTGGCGATGGCACCACCTGCCGCGCCGCCGAGGCCCGCGCCGATAGCGGAACCGGTGGAGCCGCCCAGTGCGCGACCGGCTACCGAGCCGCCCGCTGCGCCCAGGCCGCCGCCGATGGCGGCTTCGGTCTTCTTGCCGCTCTTGGCGGTCATGGCGCTACCGGCTGCACCACCCAGGCCGGCGCCAATTGCCGCGCCGGTGCTGCCGCCGACGGCATTGCCGACAACGTTGCCCAGGGCGCCGCCGAGGCCGCCGCCGATGGCGTTGTTGGTGGTCTCGCCGGCTACAACGACCTGGGTTGCCAGTAGGCTGAGGGCGAGGGCGGTTACTGCTTTGCGCATCGTGCTGATTCTCCGTTTCGAAGGGGGATGTCCATGGTCCCGCGGCAACGCCAAGGGCCCCATGACACAGGTCAGATTATGGATTCGGAAGGGGACCGGTCGTCGCTCGACCAGGCCTCAGGTCTGTGGAAAAAGCCCGCTGGAAGCGGGCTTTTTCTAGTTGTCGCGGTGATCAATCATCCCAGTCGTGGTGGCGATGACGATGCTTGTGCTTGCGATGGCCCCAGCCATTGCCGTGACGGTGCTTGTGGCGGGACTCGCGATAGTGGCGGCGATCGTCGTAGTCGTCGTCGTAGCTCTTGTCGCCGTAGTAGTTGCCCAGAGCGCCGCCAGCGCCGCCGCCCAGGGCTGCGCCGATCAGGCCGCCGGTGGTTCCGCCCATCTGCCGGCCGACGACTTGACCGCCGGCGGCGCCGAGGCCACCGCCGATGGCGGCTTCAGTACGGTTGCGGCGCGGGGCAGCGACTGCACCACCCGCGGCACCACCTACGCCAGCGCCGATGGCTGCGCCGGTGCTGCCGCCCACGGCATTGCCGACCACGGAACCCAGGACCCCGCCCAGCGCACCACCAATACCGGCATCGGTATTGCCGCCTGCGAAGACGCTGCCGCTGGCCAGGCCAAGAGACAGGAGAAGGATCGAGGTGTACTTCATGGTGAGGATCGCCTCAGTGGTTTTTGGTGAGGCGATATTTGCTGTGGGAATTAACTTACGCAAGTGTCGGACGACGAAAAGCACTAACTTTTCTTATTTTTTTAATTGCTTGATTTGCCGGCAGAACTTTTTCCGAGTCGGGCTGTCTGAGACCTATTCCCGCCCGCGTCATTCCTGCTCTTTACGCCACCCGCAATGCTGGCAAAGTGCCCAATCAAATAAAGTTCCGTCGGAACTTTATATAGGCATTAATTCCCTATTTCAAATTGTTTCTGCCGGAAACAAGTTAGATAAACAAACTTCCCTTACTGCAGTTAAAGACTGGCTTGCGCCTCACTGTTGCGCGGCGGCAGGGTAGCGTGCGCGCGGAAATTTCGAGTGGATACCTTGGTGAGTATCGTGCGCCGGCCAGCGGCTCCGGACCCGGCAGGTGCCGGTCCGGAGCCGCATCCTCAGAGGATGCGGCCGTTGTCGCGGGAGGCTTCGAGGCGGATGGCCACGAACTTGGAGGTGGGGGTGTAGCTGCCCTCGCCGTAGCTTTCCAGCGGCACTAGCGGGTTGGTTTCCGGGTAGTAGGCGGCGGCTTGCCCGGTTGGAATGTCGAAGGCCAACAGGCTGAAACCGGATACCCGGCGCTCCACGCCGTCGTCCCACAAGGTCACCATGTCCACCTTCTGCCCCGGCTCGAAGCCCAGGCGGCGGATGTCTGCCTCGTTGGCGAAGACCACTTCGCGTTGGCCACGTACGCCGCGGTAGCGGTCGTCCAGGCCGTAGATGGTGGTGTTGTACTGGTCGTGCGAGCGCAGAGTCTGGAGGATCAGGTGCGGCTTCTCGCCGGTACTGCGTACCTTTTCGTGGAGCAGGTCAGCCGGCAGTGGAGCGGCCATGAAGTTGGCGCGGCCGCTCTGCGTGCTCCATTGCCGCGCATTGGCGGTATTGCCCAGGTAGAAGCCGCCCGGGTGCTGCACGCGGTGGTTGAAGTCCTCGAAGCCGGGAATCGTGTCGGCGATCAGCTCGCGGATGCGGTCGTAGTGGGCGACCAGGGCGTCCCAGTCCACCGGGTGGTTGCCCAGGGTGGCCTTGGCGATGCCGGCGATGATGGCCGGCTCGGAGCGCATCTCGCGGGAGGAGGGCTCCAGTTGACCGTAGGACGCATGGATCATGCTGAAGGAGTCTTCCACCGTCACTGCTTGCGGGCCTTCGGCCTGCCGGTCGATATCGGTGCGGCCGAGGCAGGGGAGGATCAGCGCTTCCTGGCCGACGGTCAGGTGGCTGCGGTTGAGCTTGGTGCTGATCTGTACCGTCAAATCGCAACGCTGTAGCGCGGCATGGGTGCGCGGGCTGTCCGGTGTGGCCTGGGCGAAGTTGCCGCCCAGGCCGATGAACACCTTCGCGTGGCCATCGAGCATGGCGTTGATCGCTTCCACCGTGTTGTGGCCATTGTCCCGAGGGACCCGGAAGCCGAAGCGCTTCTCCAGGGCATCGAGCAGCGCTGCCGGCGGCCGGTCGTTGATGCCCATGGTGCGGTCGCCCTGCACGTTGCTGTGGCCGCGCACCGGGCAGAGGCCGGCGCCGGGGCGGCCGACATTGCCGCGCAGCAGTTGCAGGTTGACGATTTCCTGGATGGTCGCCACCGAGTGGCGATGCTGGGTGATGCCCATGGCCCAGCAGATGATCACGCTGCCGGCGTTGCGGTAGATACGCGCGGCAATCTCGATCTCATCCAGGGTCAGGCCGGATTGTTGTTCGATCTGCGTCCAGGGCGTGGCGTCCAGTTCGCTCAGGTAGGCGTCGACACCGTCTGTGTGCTCGGTGATGAACGCGTGGTCGAACACCGGCGCCTCGCCGTTCGCCTGGGCCTCGCGTTCCCATTGCAGCAGGAACTTGGCGATACCGCGGATGGCGGCCATGTCGCCACCCAGTGCCGGACGGAAGAAGGCGGTGTTCAGCGGCCGTGAGCCGTTGCTGAGCATTTCCAGGGCGTGCTGCGGATGCTGGAAGCGCTCCAGACCGCGCTCCTTGAGCGGGTTGAAGCAGACCACCTGGGCGCCGCGCTTCACCGCTTCGCGCAGCGGTTCGAGCATGCGCGGGTGGTTGGTGCCCGGGTTTTGGCCAAGCACGAAGATGGCATCGGCATGTTCGAAGTCGTGGAAGGTCACGCTGCCCTTGCCCACGCCAACGCTCTGGCCCAGGGCTACGCCACTGGCCTCGTGGCACATGTTCGAGCAGTCGGGGAAGTTGTTGGTGCCGAAGGCGCGGACGAACAGCTGGTAGAGGTAGGCTGCCTCGTTGCTGGCGCGGCCGGAGGTATAGAACTCGGCCTGGTGCGGGCTTTCCAGGTTGCGGAGGTACCGGGCGACGAGGGCGAAGGCGTGCTCCCAGCTGACCGGCACATAGTGGTCGGTCTGGCGGTCGTAGCGCATGGGCTGGGTCAGGCGGCCCTGGTACTCGAGCCAGTAGTCGCTCTGCTCGCGCAACTGGCTGACGCTGTAGCGCGCAAAGAAGGCGGCATCCACCCGGCGCTTGGTGGCTTCCCAGTTGACGGCCTTGGCACCGTTCTCACAGAACTTGATGCGACCGTCCTCGGGGGAGTCGCCCCAGGCGCAGCCGGGGCAGTCGAAGCCGCCGCTCTGGTTGGTCTTGAGCAAGGCGCGCAGGTTTTTGAACGGCTGTTTGCTGTCCAGCCAGAAGCGGGTGACGCTCTTCAGCGCACCCCAGCCGGCCGCGGCGCCCTTGTAGGGTTTGTAGCGGGGTTGTACGGGTTGCAGGCTCATTCTTTCGGGGCTTTCGCTTCTGGCGCCGGGCTGTAGACCCGTGGGGCGCTATGGTGGGGCAGGTGGATGAGGTTGAGGTGGTGCCGGCGTGCCCATTCCACGGTCAGGCTGGTGGGCGCGGAGAGGCTGACCAGGGTGGACAGGCCGGCGCGCACCGCCTTGTGGATAAGTTCCAGGCTGCAGCGGCTGGTGACCACGGCGAAACCCGCGCGTGGGTCCAGGCCTTGGCGCAGCAGGGCGCCGATGAGTTTGTCGAGGGCGTTGTGGCGGCCGATGTCTTCACGGCACAGGCGCAGTTCCCCGCGGGCATCGACGAACAGCGCGGCGTGCAGGGCGCCACTGCGCCGGGCCAATTCCTGCGCCTGGTTGATGCGCTGGCGCAGGTCGCGGAAGTGTTCGGCTGGCGGCAGGGGGGCCGGGTCCAGCGAGCGCAGCTCAGGCAGCGCCTGTTCCAGCGCTTCCACGCCGCAGAGGCCACAGCCGGTGGTGCCGGCCAGGTTGCGGCGCTGTTCCTTGAGCGACCAGAAGGCGCGATTGCCAATGTCCACTTCGGCGTGCAGGGCGATACCTTCGCCTTCGATCTGGATGTCATAGATGTCGTCGATGGACTGCACCACCGCGCTGCTCAGGCTGAAGCCCGCGACGAAGTCTTCCAAGGCACTCGGGGAAACCATCATGACGGCGTAGCTGATGCCGTTGTAGGAAATCGCCAGGGCGCATTCTTCCGCCAGGTCGGCATCCTCTACGCGTGCGGCGGCGTCCAACTCGGCATATTGGTAGCCAGTGGGTGCGGGTGGGTTATCCACAGCGGTGAGATGGCGCTTGGCGTCTGGGTTTGGCATCGAATTGCCCCCTGCGACGGATTGACTCAGCCATCCTAGGCCCCTCTGGCAAGGGCGTCTAATCGCTATTCCCGATTCAGTGATCGAGCGCGTTTATCATGAGGCGGAATCGAGCCCCAACAAGGTCCGCGCTTCGGAGAAGCAGGCATCCGCCAGGGCCGAGCGGGGCGCGCCACGGCGCAGGATCAGGCCCAGCGGGGCGAGGGTACGGGCGTCTTCGATGGGGGTCAGCGCCAGGTGTTCAGTGAAGTCGTCGAGGCCGCTGTCCAGCGGCATGATGGCGCAGCACAGGCCGGCACTGACGGCTTGCAGCAGCTGGTGGACGGCGTCGGTCTCCAGTCTGGGCTGAGGCGAGAGGCCACGGCTGCGAAAGCCATGGTCGATGGACTGGCGAAAGTGCATGCCGCCGAAGAGCAGCCCCAGGGGCAGGTCCACCAGGCTTTCCCAGGGCAATGCGGGGATGTCGAAACTGAAGTGGCGGCGGTCGTGCAGCAGGCCCATGCGGGTCTGGGCCAGTTCCAGGCTTTCGAAGTGCTCGCGGTCCAGGCGGTCGAGGTAGGAAAGGCCCAGGTCCAGCTGGTTGCGCGCCAGGCCTTCGAGAATCTGTTCGGAGCTCAGGGAGAACAGCTGGAAGCGCAGGCTCGGGTGCGGGCCGGAGAAGGCTTGCACCAGGCGCATGGGGTCGAAGCCGGCCAGCGGCACCATGCCCAGGCGCAGGGTGCCGACCAGTTGGCCGCGGCAGGCTGCCGCCTCGGCATAGAGGCCATCGTGGGCCGCCAGCAGCGTGCGCGCCCAGGCCAGCACGCGCAGGCCGGCGTCGGTGAAGCCCTCGAAGCGCTGACTACGGACAACCAGTTCCAGCCCCAGTTCTTCTTCGAGGCTGCGCAGGCGCATCGACAGTGTCGGTTGGGTGACGTGGCAGCGCGCGGCGGCCTGGCCGAAGTGGCGGGTCTCTTCCAGGGCGATGAGGAACTTCAGTTGCTTGATGTCCATGCCGGCTCCTTGATCAGGGCATGGATTCTAGCCTGTCGTCGCCGCGGGGAGGTCGAACTGGAACGGCCGTCTAGACTTGCACTTCCCAGGCGCCGGGCGCGCCATCCCTATGGAACGAGAGGATCTGTCATGGGCATCTTCGACTTTGTCAAAGAAGCGGGTGTGAAACTGTGGGAAACCCTGGTAGGGCAGGAGGCGCAGGCCGCCGAGACGTTGAAGGAGCACGTGGCCAAGGTGGGGCTGGGCAATCCGGCCATCGAGCTGACGGTGGAGGGTGACAAGGTGATCGCCCGTGGTGAAGTGGCGACCCAGGAAGAGAAGGAGAAGATCCTCCTGGCCTTGGGCAACGTCGAAGGTGTGGCCCAGGTCGAGGATCAGATCAGCGTCAGTGCACCCGCCGTGGCGCCGGCCCGCTTCGTCACGGTGAAGAAGGGGGACACCCTGAGCGCCATTGCCAAGACTGAGTACGGCAACGCCAATGCCTATATGAAGATCTTCGAGGCCAACAAACCGATGCTTTCGCATCCGGACAAGATCTATCCGGGGCAGGTACTGCGTATTCCTGAATAGGGTCCCTACAAATCCTCGACGAGGGTCCGGTAGCTGTCCACTGCCGCGAATTCCTCGGTGTCCTTCGGGCCCTTGCGGCTGTCCGGCTCGCGTACCGCCAGCAGTTGGGCGATGCCGTACTGTCGCGCACTGCGCAGGACCGGCAGGCTGTCGTCGATGAACAGGCTGCGCGCTGCATCGAAGCCGAAGTCCTGTTGCAGGGCGTGCCAGAACTGCTGGTCTTCCTTGGGAAAGCCGTAGTCGTGGGAGCTGATCAGGCGGTCGAACCAGGGGGCGAGCTGGACTCGCTCCATCTTCAGCGACAGGGAGTCGCGGTGGGCGTTGGTGATCAGTGCCACGCGCTTGCCCGAGCGTCGCAGGGCGGCGAGGAAGAGGTCGGCATCCGGGCGCAGGGCGATCAGGTGCGCCACCTCGCGCTTGAGTTCGCGGATCGACAGGCGCAGCTCGCGACTCCAGAAGTCCGTGCAGTACCAGTTCAGTTGCCCGGCGTTGTCGCGAAACAGCGGCAGCAGCTCGGCGTCGGCCAGCTCGCGGCTGATGCCGTGGTGCTCGGCATAGCGCTGCGGCAGGTACTCCATCCAGAAGTGGTTATCGAAGTGCAGGTCGAGCAGGGTGCCGTCCATGTCGAGCAGGACGGTGTCGATGTCGTTCCAGGGCAGTGATGGCATGGGTGCTGTCGGTCGTTCCGGTGGGCTGTCGCCGTTACGTCGCTGGCCGTCGCTGGCACGCAATCTCCAGCGGGGACATTGGGCAAAGGCGGGGTATGATAACCCGCCGGTCATGCCAAGGAGTCCGTTATGCGTCAGAAGCCCACGGTGCTCGCTCGCGAGATAGTCGCCAGCAGCCGCCTGTTCCGTGTCGAGGAGCTGCAATTGCGCTTCGCCAATGGCGTCGAACGCACATACGAACGCTTGGTTGGCAAAGGCGCCGGCTACGGCGCCGTGATGGTGGTGGCCATGGCTGATGCCGAACACGTACTGCTGGTGGAGGAGTACTGCGCCGGCACCGACGACTACCAGTTGTCCCTGCCCAAGGGCTTGATCGAGCCAGGCGAGGAGGTGCTCGCCGCCGCCAACCGTGAACTCAAGGAAGAGGCCGGGTTTGGCGCGCGCCAGTTGGAGCACCTCACCGAACTGTCCCTCTCCCCTGGCTACATGAGCCAGAAGATCCAGGTGGTCCTGGCTCGCGATCTTTTCGAGGAGAGCCTGCCGGGCGACGAGCCCGAACCGCTGCGGGTCGACCGCATCAGCCTGCGCGAACTGTCCAGCCTCGCCCAGCACCAACAATTCAGCGAAGGCCGCGCCCTGGCCGCGCTCTACCTGACCCGAGACATCCTGACCCAACGTGGGGAGTACCAACCTTGAACCATCCCTTGCTTCCCGCCGTGATCGAACTGGTGCGCCAGGCGGGTGACGCCATCCTGCCTTTCTGGCGCGGCGAACTGGACGTTACCGAGAAGGACGACGCCTCTCCTGTTACCGCTGCTGATCTCGCGGCTCACAAAGTGCTGGACGCCGGCCTCGCAGCACTGGATCCGAGCATTCCGGTGCTTTCCGAAGAGGCGGCGAATATCCCCCTGGCCGAGCGTGCCAGCTGGCAGCGTTGGTGGCTGGTGGACCCACTGGATGGCACCAAGGAATTCATCGCGGGCAGCGAAGAGTTCACCGTCAACGTGGCGCTGATCGAAGGCGGCCGGGTGGTGTTCGGTGTGGTCGGCATGCCGGTCACCGGACGCTGCTACTACGGCGGTGCCGGCCTTGGCGCCTGGAGTCAGGATGAGGAGTTCGAAGCCGACGAAATCACCGTACGCATCGCGCCGGACGAAGCCTTCACCGTGGTCGCCAGCAAGCGTCATTCGAGCCCGGCCCAGGAGCGTCTGTTGGCGTGGCTGTGTGAGCGCTTCGGTGATCTGCAACTGGCCAGTATCGGCAGCTCGCTGAAGTTCTGCCTGCTGGCCGAGGGCTCTGCGGATTGCTACCCGCGCCTGGCCCCCACTTCCCAGTGGGACACAGCCGCCGCTCAGGGCGTGCTCGAAGGCGCTGGCGGCGAGGTGCTGGATCTTTCCGGCAAGGCGCTTACCTATGAAGCCCGCGAGGGTTTCCTCAATCCGTCCTTCCTGGCGTTGCCGGCAGCCGCCGAATGGCGGGCGGAGCTGATTCAGCTGGCGCGTGCGCTGGACTGAAAACACCGGAAACGAGAAAGGGCCCCGAGGGGCCCTTTTTCATGGCTGTCGCTTCATACAAGATTCGTAGGATGGCGTAGAGCGAAGCGAAACCCATCACCGCAATCGACGGGTTTCGCAGGCTCGCGGCGCCGAGTAGCGGTTTCAGTCGAGCATGTCGGCGAAACGCTCGTCCTTCCGGTAGCGCAGCGTCTGGGCGAAGCCGGGCACCTGGATGCCCTCAGGGCTCAGTTCGATTTGCTGCTCGTCGATCAGGTCGTTGCCGAAGTTGTAGATGATGTCGAACTCGCCCAGGCGGGCGCGGCGGTCGTATTCCTCGGCGTTGGCGCGGGTCTGCTCGCGTTTGGCCACGTAGGCGGCAAAGGCGGTTTCGCCGTAGCGTTTCTTCAGCATCTTCTCGGCCAGGCGCGGGGAGATGACCACACCGGTGGCGTTGTTGCCGCCGAAGCCCTTGGAGTTGATGAAGCAGACGTCCAGCTGGCGCTCGCCCAGGACACGGTCACGGGTTTCGATGGACAGGTGCTGGCGGTGCACGTCGTCGGCCACCCGGTCGATGGTCTTGATGCCCGGGAGGATGCCGTACTTGAACGTGCCCAGGGCGGCGATCACCTGGTCGCCGCTGGCGGTGGCCAGGGAGTGGCCGAGGTAGGCCTTCACGGCGGCGACCGGCCATTCATCGATGCCAAAGGCGCCGGCAACGCGGTCCAGCAGCTCGGATTCGGTCACGCGGTTGGCCGGGGTGCTGGAGCCGTGGGCGTGGACGAAGCTGCGTTCGCGCACACCGTCCGGGCCAATCAGCTGGGTGGCGGCGGCCACGGCCTTGGCCAGGGTCAGGTAGTTGCCCGGGCCGGGGGCGGAAATGGATTTCTTGAAGCCGTCGGCGTTGATGAAGACATCGGTCACTGCGCCGTGGATATCGGCGCCCAGTTCCAGCGCCAGTTCGTCATCCATCAGCACTACGTACTGGCTGGACTCTGCCAGGGTGAAGCCACAGTTCTCGCCGAACGGACGGCTGGCGCGGCGGAAGTCGACGTCCTCGCGGCCGCCCACCTGGCGCAGGCCTTCTTCGGTGGCCAGGGCGCCCATGGCGCCGTAACCGTCGATGCATTCCTGGTTGATCGGTGCCTCGGCGTTACCCACCAGGACCACGCGGGAGCGGCCGGAGGTGATGAGCTCGATGCCCTTCTGCAGGTTGTAGAGGAAGGTGGCGCAGGCGCCGGTGACGCTGCCAGTGGTACCGACGCTACCCAGCACGTAGGCATTGATGAAGTCGGCGGGCATGGTGTTCAGGCCCAGCGGCAGCTGCTTGGCGCTGACGCGGCTGCCCTTGAGGCGCGATTGCATCAGGCCACCGAAGCCGTTCTCGTCCAGCTGGCTCATGATGCTGCCGGAGAACACGGCGATCTCGTCCGGTTGCACGCGGTCGACGATGCTCTTCCACGGCAGGCCGATGGAACGGATGGCGTCGGTTGCGGCGACCACGGACATTTGCAAGCCGCGCGGGTGGAAGCGCGAGTTGTACAGCTCGCCCGGCTCGAAGCCGGTGGGCAGCTGCCCGGCGGACTTCACCGGCAGTTCGCGGTAGCTGTCCACCTTGAAGTCGCAGGTGCCCTGGAGAGTCACCCGGACTTCACCGTTATCCAGGGCTTCCACGTCCCAATTGGCGGGCAGCGGTTCGGGCAGTTGCTTGCGCGATGTGGTGAAGCTGAGGGCCTGGTTGTCACCGACCTGGGCCGTGAGGCTCTTGTGCCAGTGGGCGGCGTCCACGTCCAGGTGTTGCTTGCCGATGCGGCGTACCAGGGTGGAGTCGAGGATTTCGGTGGTGTAGCGGGTCTCGATCTCGGCCAGGGTCAGGGCCTTGCCGTCGGCATCCAGGTACTGGCCGTCGGTCACGGAAACCAGCTTCATCATCACGGCGAGGCCAGCCAGGGTCTCCTGACGGGCCTGTGTGTCCAGCGTCTCGATCACGATGCGACGGAAACCGTGGTGAAACGAGCTTCGTCCGGCCGCGTTGTAGCCGCCAAAACCCACAATCACTGGAAGTCGGGACATCTCTCGGAAACTCCTCAAAAAGACCATCTCATGCCGGCCGGCAGGCTTGGCCGCGGGGCGCCGCGCTCAGGTGGCGGCAGTTTGCGGCATCAAGCATCACGGGCCAGGTGGCATGAGCCAGGTGGCAGCTCGAATGAATGGGATGTCTACCTGACGCGGGGTGTGACTATCAAGTCACTCCGATGGTCATTCGGCGGATGGAGAAAAGGAGGGGCCGGTGGGCGGGGAATGCCGTAGGGGCGAATGAATTCGCCCCTACGGGGGAGGGTGGTTCGCGATCAGCGGTATTCGATACCAGCCTTCCTGGTGGTAACGCGGGTACCGGATTTGCCTTCGGTGATGGCCACGATGTTTTCCAGGGAGCCGATCACCGCGTCCTTGCCGGTGTTGCGAGCGAATTCCATCGCCGCCTGGACCTTCGGCCCCATGGAGCCAGCGGCGAAGCCGAGGCGCTCCAGCTCGTCCGGGTGGGCCTGGGCGATGGCTTTCTGGGTCGGCTTGCCCCAGTCGATATAGGCGGCATCGACGTCGGTGGCGATGATCAGGACGTCGGCGTCCAGTTCCTCGGCCAGCAGCGAGGAGCAGAGGTCTTTATCGATCACCGCTTCGACGCCGGAGAGCTTCTTGCCGGATTCGTCATACATGGTCGGGATGCCGCCACCACCGGCGCAGATGACGATGGTGCCTTTCTCCAGCAGCCACTTGACCGGGCGAATCTCGAAGATGCGCTTGGGACGCGGGCTGGCGACCACGCGGCGGAACTTGTCGCCGTCGGGCGCGATGCTCCAGCCTTTCTCCTTGGCCAGGGCCTCGGCTTCTTCCTTGGAGTAGACCGGGCCGATCGGCTTGGTCGGGTTCTGGAAGGCCGGGTCCTTGGCGTCGACTTCGACCTGGGTGAGGAGGGTGGCGAATGGCACTTCGAACGGCAGCAGGTTGCCCATTTCCTGTTCGATCATGTAGCCGATCATGCCTTCGGTCTCGGCGCCGAGAACGTCCAGCGGGTAGGGCGTGACCTTGTCATAGGACGCGCCCTGCAGGGCCAGCAGGCCGACTTGGGGGCCGTTGCCGTGGGCGATCACCAGTTCGTTGCCGGGCGCGACCTTGGCGATCTGCTCGGCGGCAATCTTCACGTTGGCGCGCTGGTTGTCGGCAGTCATGGGTTCGCCACGACGCAGCAGGGCGTTACCGCCCAATGCGACGACGATACGCATAGTGATTTCCTCCTGAGGGTGAAAATGCGTCCCGGACCGGCGAGCGCGTCGCGGTCCGGGGCGTATCGGGACTTACATGTCGGCGAGGGTCGAAACGAGGATCGCCTTGATGGTGTGCATGCGGTTTTCCGCCTGCTCGAAGGCGATGTTGTACGGGGACTCGAAGACGTCTTCGGTGACTTCAATGCCGTTCTTCAGGTTCGGGTACTTGGCAGCGATTTCCTTGCCGACCTTGGTTTCGCTGTTGTGGAACGCCGGCAGGCAGTGCATGAACTTCACGCGCGGATTGCCGGCCGCTTTCATCATGTCCATGTTGACCTGGTAGGGCAGCAGCTCCTGGATGCGTTCGCCCCAGGCTTCCACCGGCTCACCCATGGACACCCAGACGTCGGTGTGGATGAAGTCCACGCCCTTGACCGCTACTTTCGGGTCTTCGGTGATGGTGAGGCGGGCGCCGCTTTCCTCGGCGAATTTCTTGCAGGCGGCGACGTGCTCGTCGGTCGGCCACAGTTCCTTCGGCGCGGCGATGCGTACATCCATGCCGAGCTTGGCGCCGATCAGCAGCAGGGAGTTGCCCATGTTGTTGCGGGCGTCGCCCAGGTAGGCATAGGAGATCTCGTGCAAGGGCTTGTCGCTGTGCTCGCGCATGGTCAGCACGTCGGCGAGCATCTGGGTCGGGTGGTATTCGTCGGTCAGGCCATTGAACACCGGCACGCCCGCGTAGGTGGCCAGTTCTTCGACGATCTCCTGCTTGAAGCCACGGTACTCGATGGCGTCGTACATGCGGCCGAGCACGCGGGCGGTGTCCTTCATGCTTTCTTTGTGGCCGATCTGCGAAGAGTTCGGGTCGATGTAGGTGACGTTGGCGCCCTGGTCATAGGCGGCCACTTCAAAGGCGCAGCGGGTACGGGTGGAGGTCTTCTCGAAGATCAGCGCGATGTTGTTGCCTTTGAGGTGCTGTTGCTCGGTACCGGTGTACTTGGCGCGCTTCAGGTCGCGAGACAGGTCCAGCAGGTAACGCAGCTCGCGAGTGCTGTGGTGCATCAGGCTGAGCAGGTTACGGTTGTGCATGTTGAAAGCCATGGTTCTTTCTCCTTGTGGGCAGCTTGAAACCTGGCCCCGTCAGAACAGCTCGTGGCTGGCGAGGCGGGCGGCTCCGGGTTGAGAGCCGCCGTGGAATATCAACTCAGTAGTCGATCGGGTCGCGCAGGATCGGGCAGGTCATGCAGTGACCGCCGCCACGGCCGCGGCCGAGTTCGCTGGCGCTGATGGTGACCACTTCGACACCGGCCTTGCGCAGCAGGGTGTTGGTGTAGGTGTTGCGGTCGTAGCCGACCACCACGCCGGGCTCCAGGCAGACCACGTTGTTGCCGTCGTCCCACTGCTCGCGCTCGGCTTCGAAGGCGTCGCCGCCGGTCTGCACCACGCGCAGCTTCTTGAGGTTGAGGGATTCGGCCACCACCGAGATGAAGTCCTTGTCCTCGCGGCGGATGTCGATGCCGTACGGGCGGCTTTCATCCGGGCGCAGGACGAAGGGCACGATTTCCTTGACCACTTCCGGGAAGACCGTGACCAGGTCGCGGTCGCAAAAGGTGAAGACGGTGTCCAGGTGCATGGCGGCGCGCGATTTGGGCAGGCCGGCGACGACGACTTTCTGCGCGGCGCCTTTGGCGAACAGCGATTGAGCCAACTGGCCGATGGCCTGGCGCGAGGTCCGCTCGCCCATCCCGACCAGCACTACGCCGTTGCCGATGGGCATTACGTCGCCACCTTCAAGGGTGGACATGCCATGGTCCTTGTCAGGGTCGCCGTACCAGACTTCGAACTCGGCCTCGGTGAAGGTCGGGTGGAACTTGTAGATGGCGGTGGTCAGCAGGGTCTCCTGGCGACGGGCCGGCCAGTACATCGGGTTGAGGGTCACGCCACCGTAGATCCAGCAGGTGGTGTCGCGGGTGAACTGGGTGTTGGGTAGCGGCGGCAGGATGAAGCTGGAGTGGCCCAGGTAGTCGCGGTACATCTTGATGGCGCTGACGCCTTCGCTTTCCGGCAGGTCGGAGCCGGCGACGCCGCCGATGAGGAATTCGGCGATCTTGCGCGGCTCCAGGCCTTCGATCCAGGAGCGCACTTCGTTGGTGAGGCCGACACCCACCTGGTCAGCGGTGATCTTGCGATCGAGGATCCACTTCAGGGCTTCCTTGTTCTGCACGATGTCGGTGAGCAGGTTGTGCATTTCCAGGACGTCGATGCCGCGCTCACGCATCTTGGTGACGAAGTCGAAGTGGTCGCGCTTGGCCTGGTTCACCCAGATCACGTCATCGAACAGCAGCTCGTCGCAATTGTTGGGGGTCAGGCGCATATGTGCGAGCCCCGGCGAGCAGACCATTACCTTATGCAGCTTGCCGGCTTCCGAATGAACGCCGAGTTTGACTTTGGACATGGCAGGGTCTCCTTACGGGTTACAGGGTCAGGAAGCCGTCGTAGAGCCCGTAGGCCGCCACGAGCGCGCCGATTACCACGGCGGCGAAGATCAGCTTCTCGACATTGGTGAATACCGGTTGGCCAACTTCCCGTTTGGCCTTGGCGAAGAGAATCACGCCTGGTGCGTAAAGCAGGGCGGAGAGCAGCAGGTACTTCACACCACCGGCGTACAGCAGCCAGACGGCGTAGATCAGCGCGATGGCCGCGATGACCAGGTCCTTGTTCCGGTCCGAGGCATCCTGTTCGTAGCCTTCGCCACGCAGGGGCAGTAGAAACGCGTAGGCGGCGGACCAGAGGTAGGGCACCAGGATCATGGAGGTGGCGAGGTAGATCAGCGACAGGTAGGTGCTGGCGCTGAACAGCGTGATGATCAGGAAGATCTGCACCATCGCGTTGGTCAGCCACAGGGCGTTGGCCGGGACCTGGTTGGCGTTCTCCTTGCGGATGAAGGCCGGCATGGTGTGGTCCTTGGCCGCGGCGAAGAGGATCTCGGCGCAGAGCAGCACCCAGGAGAGCAGGGCTCCGACCAGGGAGATGACCAGGCCGACGCTGATCAGCACCGCACCCCAGTCGCCGACCACGTGCTTGAGCACAGCCGCCATCGAGGGGTTCTGCAGCTTGGCCAGTTCCGGCTGCGTCATGATGCCGAGGGACAGCACGTTCACCAGCACCAGCAGCAACAGCACGATGATGAAGCCCAGCACGGTGGCCTTGCCCACATCGCTGCGCTTCTCGGCGCGGGCGGAGAAGATGCTCGCGCCCTCGATGCCGATGAACACCCAGACGGTGACCAGCATCATGTTGCGCACCTGGTTCATCACGCTGCCCAGCTCGATGTTCTTCGAACCCCAGATGTCAGCGGTGAAGATATCCAGCTTGAAGGCGAACAGGCAGATGAGGATGAACAGGAACAGCGGCACCACCTTGGCGATGGTGGTCACCAGGTTGATGAAGGCCGCTTCCTTGATCCCGCGCAGCACCAGGAAATGCACGGCCCAGAGGACGATGGAGGCGCCGATGATGGCCGCCAGCGTGTTGCCCTCGCCGAAGATCGGGAAGAAGTACCCCAGGGTACTGAACAACAGCACGAAGTAACCGACGTTGCCCAGCCAGGCACTGATCCAGTAGCCCCAGGCCGAGGAGAAACCCATGTAGTCGCCGAACCCGGCCTTGGCGTAGGCGTACACCCCGCCGTCGAGGTCCGGTTTGCGGTTGGCCAGGGTCTGGAAGACGAATGCCAGGGTGAGCATGCCCACCGCGGTAATGGCCCAACCGATAAGAATGGCGCCGACATCGGCACTGGCAGCCATGTTCTGCGGCAGCGAGAAAATACCCCCGCCCACCATTGAGCCGACAACCAGGGCCACTAAAGCGCCTAGTTTAAGTTTGTCGGACGATTCTGACATTTTGCACCTCCATCCCAAGTAGGAACTGTGCTTATTGAGCGCGCAGTCTTTTGACTGCGTTCTGATCCAGATCAATAGCTGGCTAATGTGTCATTCTGACAATTTCCTTGCTGTCGTGGAGGGAAGGGGGCTACTGCGGATTGCGGCTCAGGACTAGCAATCTAGAGGGTTTGGCAAGCCATCCCAGGCGGCGCCTAATACAAACTAGTCGGTTTTGCAGGGCCTTCAAGTTGCAACTTGCATGGCATTGATTTCTACGGGAAAGCACTATTTTTCTTGTAGGAAATTGACGAATTAATCCCGTTTATTTCGCTATAAGTGGGGTTTTTTTAATTAGGAAAGCCGTGAAATTTCAACAAGAGAAATCATGTTCGCGCGTAGGCACATTGACATCAGATGAGCGTCTTTTGGATCAGGTCCGACTTCTGAAATGGCGTTGAATTACGAACTTGAGAAGCGAGAAAAGCGCCCGTTCGGGGCGTTCTGCTCCGGTACATCGCCCCGCGTCTCGCGCGCATGAAAAAGCCCGGCGCAGGGCCGTAATGCTGTTCACTTAAGCGGAGCAGCATTGCGGTCCACCGGGTAGCGGGTCTTGCAGATCTTCACCGTCCTCGGCCTTGAGGGCCTTGGGCGGTGATCCAGAAACAGCCCG
>NZ_SCOK01000122.1:0-1100 GCF_005502555.1 Pseudomonas sp. D(2018) | reverse complement strand
CAGGACGCGAAGTAACTGCTGCTCATTCGCCGGGAGGCGTGCCAGGGGCGGGGTCACGGCAAAGGGCGGGGGTGCGTCCGTGTCATTTGCGCTATCGATCCATGACTGGACCAGGACATCTTGGCCGCCATTGCGGACGGTGACGCTGGCCTCTTTGTCGGCGCTGTTGAGAATGATGCGGGTGGAGCTGAGGGATATTCCCGCGAAAGTTTGGGACGCCAGCACCAGGCTCAGTGCGCCCAGGCAGGCAGAGATCGTACGACGGAGCATAGGTTTTACCACCAGGTACCAGGGAGGGGGCGAGGCCAGGTGGCCTCGCCCATCTTCAGGGACGCCGTATCTGCTTAATCGTACTGCAGGGTGAACGGCAGGGTCGCGTCACCATTACCCGCGGTGGCGGACTTCGGGTCAGCGGTGGTGACGTAGGCGGCCGAGAAGGTCAGGGTGGCGTCGGAACCGTTCAGCTCGCTCTCGATCTTGGCGGTAGCCGGGGCGCTCAGGTCGATGATGTTGCCATCGATGTCCATGATGGCGATGCCGATGTTCTTGGCGGTGTTGGAGCCAGGGTTCAGGGCCAGGACCTTTTTACCGGCAACGACGCCGGAGCCGGATTTGGCGTCGAACAGCATGGCAACCTTGGTGCCTTGGTTGCAGTTGATCTTCAGGCTGAAGTCAGCGGCTGCCAGGCGGCCACCGTTGGGTGCGGAGTCGGTGCCGATGTCCTTGATGGAAACGGTGCCCATGGGTACGGAAACGGATTTGTCCTTGCCCTTGGCGTCTTCGACCGAGCAGGCGTCGTTGTTGATCATGCCGGTGAAGTTGATTTGGCCCTGACCAGCTGCGGTGGCGGCGAAGGCGGAACCGCTGGCGGCGATGACGGACATGGTGAGGAACGCGAGGGAGAGCTTTTTCATTCTTTACTCCAAGATAAATTGATCACGAAAAGTGCTGCATCGAAATGCCCAGCCACGATAATCATCTGTGTGTTTTGGGTATATCGGACCAAGTTCTTGGATATGTAAGGAATGACCGACGTGAGCGGTAGCCCGTTTCTTGGTGGTTCCTCCAGGCCCCTGTTTACGGGGGTAGCGAAGTGGGTG
>NZ_SCOK01000121.1:0-1227 GCF_005502555.1 Pseudomonas sp. D(2018) | reverse complement strand
CCCCGCTACCGGCAACGTGCTGGGCAACGACAGCGATGTGGATAACACCCTCAGCGTTGCCAGCTTCAGCATCAATGGCGTCACCGGCAGCTTCACCGCAGGTTCCAGCGCGATCATCGCTGGCGTCGGCACCCTGACCATCGCCGCCAATGGCAACTACACCTTTACCCCGGCAGCCAACTGGAACGGTGACGTCCCGCAGGTCACCTACACCACCAACACCGGCAGCAGCTCGACGCTGAATATCACCGTGACTCCGGTCGACGATGCCTCCGCCCTAGTCGCGGACACCAACACCGTCGCCGAAGACAACCCGGCCACCGGCAACGTGCTCGGCAACGACAGCGATGTGGACAACACCCTCAGCGTCGCCAGCTTCAGCGTGGCGGGCGTCACTGGCAGCTTCACCGCCGGTTCCAGCGCGATCATCGCTGGCGTCGGCACCCTGACCATCGCCGCCAACGGCAACTACACCTTCACCCCGGTGGCCAACTGGAATGGCGCGGTACCTGAAGTCACTTACACCACCAACACCGGCAGCAGCTCGACGCTGGATATCACCGTCACCCCGGTGAACGACGCACCGCTGGCGACCAACGATGGCCCGATTGCGGTCACCGAAGACACTCCGGCCATCGGTAACGTGCTGACCAACGACAGCGACCCGGAAAATGACACCCTGACCGTCACCCAGTTCGAAGTGGACGGCACCACCTATGCGGCCGGCCAGACTGCCACCCTCTCGGGCGTTGGCACCCTGGTCATCAATGCCAATGGTTCGTACACCTTCACACCGGCGCTGAACTACAACGGCCCGGTGCCCACCGCGACCTATACCGTCACCGACGGCACCGCCACCGACACCGCCGAGCTAAGCTTCGGCAACGTCACTCCGGTCGACGATGCCTCCGTCCTGGTCGCGGACAGCAACACCGTCGCCGAAGACAACCCGGCTACCGGCAACGTGCTCGGCAACGACAGCGATGTGGATAACACCCTCAGCGTCGCCAGCTTCAGCATCAATGGCGTCACCGGCAGCTTCACTGCAGGTTCCAGTGCGGTCATCGCCGGCGTCGGCACCCTGACCATCGCCGCCAATGGCAACTACACCTTCACCCCGGTGGCCAACTGGAACGGTGACGTCCCGCAGGTCACCTACACCACCAACACCGGCAGCGAGAGCACGCTGGATATCACCGTGACTCCAGTGGACGATGCCTCCGCCCT
>NZ_SCOK01000120.1:0-1253 GCF_005502555.1 Pseudomonas sp. D(2018) | reverse complement strand
TGTACTGGTCTAATTCTCGTGGACACCTCGATAGGGGATGATCATCCCCAACGAGGACCCAGAAAGACATGACATCACGTACCCGTAGAAGCTTTGACACCGCCTTCAAGTTGCAGGTGGTGCAGATGATCCGAGACCAGGGCCTGAGCGTGGCGCAGGTCTGCTGTGACCTGGATTTGGTCGACAGTGCGGTACGCCGCTGGCTGGTCCAGTACGACGCCGAGCAGTCCGGTCAGCCCGGCCAAGGCAAGCCATTGACCGCTGAGCAGCAACGCATTCGGGAATTGGAGCGGGAAAACCAGCGGCTGCGCGAGGATGTGTCGATCCTAAAAAAAGCATCGGCCTTCTTCGCCCGGGAACTGAAGTGATCCAGCAGATGATCGATCAGTGGCAGGAGAAGGTCGAAACCTCCCGGCTGTGCCGGCTTGTGGGCGTGTGTCGCTCGGGCGTGTATGCCGCACGCCGCCGTAGGCGAACCTCGCGGGCCTGCCCTCTCACCGCAGCGTTGCAGGCCGCCTTCCAGGCCAGCGGTGGCAACTACGGTAGCCGCCGGCTGAGCGCGAGTCTGAAGGCCCAGGGCCTGCGTGTGGGCCGCCACCGAGTGCGATGCCTGATGAAGCAGCAGGGCCTGAAGGCGCGCTGGAAGCGCAAGTTCGTCCATACCACTGACAGCCGACATGCGCTGCCGATAGCCAGCAACGTGCTGGATCGGCGCTTTAGCCCGCAAGCCCCCGATCAGGCTTGGGTAGCCGATATCACCTACATCCGTACCGAGCGCGGCTGGCTGTACCTGGCGGCCGTGCTGGACTTGTACTCACGCAAGATCGTGGGCTGGGCGATGGCTCCGAGCATGCCCGCCGAGTTGGTCTGCACGGCGCTACAAATGGCCATCGCGCTACGCCAGCCCAAGCCCGGGCTGATCGTGCACACCGACCGCGGCAGCCAGTACGCCAGCCAAGCCCACCGCGACCTGCTGGCCCGCTATAGCTTGGTCGCCAGCATGAGCCGCAAGGGCAACTGCTGGGATAACGCGGTCATGGAGCGGTTCTTCCTGAACCTGAAGATGGAGCGAGTCTGGCAGCGCCGCTACTCCAATCCGGCCGAGGCCGCTGCGGACATCACTCATTACATCGTCGCTTTCTACAACACCCACCGGCTGCACTCCACCCTCGGCTATCGATCGCCAGCCGACTACGAGAAGGCCACTACCTGAAATCCCTTATCCCGGTGTCCACCAAAACTTGACCACTACA